>NZ_JBGSXF010000398.1:0-21751 GCF_041751555.1 Persicitalea sp.
TCGCTGCCGCCCAACGGTTTGGTACATGCCAGGCGGCAGTCGCGGTAGGGAACTACAACCGTGGTGTCGAAGCGGCAGGAGTCGCTGCCTCCGTAAAATTGGAGATAATAAAGCTGCCCCGCCGGGCCGTCAGGATTGGGCAAATTAGCAATAGAAATATTAAAATCGACCACCTTAGATGCCTGATCATGAGTTTGCAATTTGTCCAAGGATTTGGCGTAGCTATACCGAACGTGAACTATGGATAAAGTAGTTTTTCAACAGGGATCACAATCGTGGGTTTTCGATCGTAAAAACAATAAGCAATGAGTCCTGCCAGGATGTTAATCTGAGCATTGATTGGGCTGCGATGGCGTGTGTGCTCCACATCAAAAACGGAGATCAGCAAGTCGTTAACCGACTCGATGAGTCGGCACCGGCCGCCCGGCCCTTTTGCGAAGATTGAGCTTATCAGCCAGGGGCATCAGGATATTCTTCATCTTACGACGAACCTTTGTGACAATATGCAGCCCTTGCTGATAGAATTCAGCAAAAAGCTTACTGAGATACCCCCGATCGCCAAAACACTGCCCTTTCAGGCCAGCCAGCAGTTCAGTCACCAAGCTGCCATTGTTGTCGGCGACATTCCCGGGGGTGACGGCGAAGTTGACCAACTGCCCGTACTGATTGATGACCAGGTGGGCCTTCAGGCCGTAAAACCAACCCATTGAGGATTTGCCACGGGCAGCGATGCCGTCAAAGACTTTGTTGGCGCGGATACGGTGGTTGTCGCAAACAGCCAGGGGCTTGCTTGCGGCGATATAAAAACCCGTGCGCTCACTTTGCCCGCAGAGCCATTTGAGTAGTACAAACAACCCAGGCAGCAGGCGGGGCATTCGGGCCACGAACCGGTCGTAGCTGATCAAGTCGGGGAAATAGTCGCTCAATTGCATCTGGACGCAGTTTTGGTAGTAATATTGAAAGCATTTGTAGCCGGAGTAATGGTAGAAGACCGTTAGTGCCATCATTTCACTGTCACTCAGGTCACCCTTGCGCGTGGTGGGCAGGCAGCCTTGCTGGATTTGCCATTGGGTGAGGGCGGTGAAAAAATCATTGCAAGCGATGAAGATCTCAATCAGTTTAAATTCCTTGTCTTCGCAAAGCATAGCAGTAGGGGTAGTGGTTTTGTGAGTTCGCACCGCCCGGCAGCCCAGTACGAATTTCGCTATCTCCTGCTGACTATGCACTATCTTTCAATAGCTTACCAAGCTAATTATCCATAGTTCACGTTAATAATAAGGTTGTCTTGTGTCATTGATTACCATTAATCAACGTTGCAAAACTACCGGGCAGGAGAGCCACTCACAATATGCTGTTTGTATGATTTTTGGGGTCAACTACCGCCCCAAAAACTTATTGACTGCCTCGATTTTGGAGTGTACCTGCAGTTTTTCGTAGATGTTGAAGATATGCTTGCGCACCGTAGTGGGGCTAATGAACAGCTCGACGGCCACTTCCTTGTGGCTGTGGCCTTTGGAAAGCTTTTCGAGGATCTCGCGTTCGCGGGGTGTCAGCACGTCGAGTTCGCTGGGGGCGGAGGTCTCGGCATGGAAGGAAAGGGCAATTTTACGGGCGATGGTGCTGCTCATGGGTGAGCCGCCTGCGTGCAGTTCGGTGATGGCTTCCAGAAGTTTGTGGGGCGGGCTGCGCTTGAGAATGTAGGCGTTGGCACCCGCTTTGAGGGCTTCGAAGACCGTTTCGTCCTCGTCGTACATGGTACACATCATGAACTGTGTGTCGGGACAGGCGGGCCGAAGTTGCCGCACGCACTCGATGCCGTTCATGCCAGGCAAGTCGATGTCCATCAGCACTACGTCCACGCAGCTGCTGGGCAGGTCGAGTAGGGCCGCCTCGGCAGTTTCGTAGGTAGCGTGGCAAGAGAAGCCCTCAGTTCCGCCGACGAGAATGGCCAGCGACTGGAGGATCGGCTCCTTATCTTCGACAACCGCTACGGTGATGGTAGTTTTCATCTGGCAAAATTCTCCCTTTTCTCGCTCATTCACTATACTGCATTTGCATGATTTTAGTTTTCGGCATCGTCGGGTAGGGATAGGTTATTTTCACACAGGTGCCGCGCGACGAAGAGACGAACTCGCATTCACCGCCCGCTTCCTCCATCCGACTACGCATATTGCCCAGCCCGTTGCGCGCACTGATGACGCTTTGCTGGACAAAGCCCCGTCCGTCGTCACAGACCTCGATGCGCAAGTGCTCAGTTTCTGGCCGGATGCTCAGCCGCAGTTCGCTGGCGTCAGCGTGTTTCACGGCGTTGTTGAGTGCCTCCTTCACGGTTAGGAACACGTTGCGGCGGTCGGGGCCACGCATCGTCAGCTCGTAGGGCGACTCTTCCACATCGATGCGTAGCAGCAGGTCGGTGTTATCAATGAACTCACTGGCGTAGGAACGCGTGTAGGCGATCAGGCCGTTGAGGCTGTCGTTTTTATTATTCAAAGACCAGATGATCTCGTTCATGGCCGTAACCATTTCGGCCGAAATGCTGGAAATTTTCTCGATTTCGGGCGTAGTGTCCGGCCCCATCTTTCGCTTGGCGACTTCGCTGAGCAGGCCGATGGCCGTAAGCGACGCACCCAGGTCGTCGTGCATTTCTTTGGAAATGCGGTGACGTTCCTTCCGCTGTCCGTCCAGCTCCGACTTAGCCACAGCCAGCTCGCCCTCGCGCTGGGCGGCCAGCAGCGCGTTGTCGGCGGCCAGGCGGCGTTGGTGGGCGTAAAAGTAGGCAAACAAGAGCCCGCCGATGACAATGAATCCCAACGATGCGGCGGTCAATAGCCAGAAATTCTGACGTTCCTTTTCCAATTCCAGCCAGTCTACCTCTTGCTGTTTCTCGGCGAGTTTCTGAGCACTTTCAGCCTTTTTAAGTTTTACTTCGTAATCCTGTAATACCGTTTTGACCTGCTCGTTGTTAAGCGAATCGTTGGCATCTACGTACTTATTAATCCACTCGTAGGCCTTCAGGTAGTTGCCCAGGCCATCGTAAGCCACCGTATATTGCTGGTAGATGTTCCTAAACTCGTTCAAACCCAGCGTGTTTTCCTGGGCGATGGTGTAAGACTCGTCCAGGAACTTGACAGCCTGCCTGTATTTCCCCATACGGTTTTTTATAATAGCCAACTGCATCAGCATATGCTGCTCGTGCCGGGGACTGCCCATCTCTCGGCTCAGGCGCAAAGCCTCGCTTTGGTAATAAAGCGCCGAGTCGTACTTGGCTTCCATACTGTACTGGTCGCTGAGGTTGCCATACAGGGTGGACATGAAATCGAGGTCATTTTTAGGGTCAATGTATTCCAGCGCTTTCTTGTAGTATGCTCGCGACTCGGCGATTTTCTCCTGGTTATCCAAAGCATTGGCGATACTGAGGTAGTCCACCCCTACCGAACGTCGGTCCTCTTTGTCAGTGGTGTCGTAGGCCAGTGCTTTTTTATAGTACTCGATAGCCTTGTCATACATTCGCTGCCTATCGTACAGGTAGCCCAGGTTTTGGTTTATAGATGACAGATTTTGCAAAAGCCCCGCGGCTTTAGTGTACTTAGCCGCTTGCTGGTAGTTGGCAATCGCTTTACCATAATCGCCCTGGTAAAGTGCCGTAGTGGCGATGGAAAAATGACCGGTAGCCAGATCGCGGCTCATCGTATCTTCCTGGGCTTTTTTCAAAGCGGCTTCGGCTACTTTCATCGCCTCGTTGTGGCGACCCAGGCCATTGAGCGCGAAAGAAAGTACCCGTACACTCTTGAAGTACCCCCTTGTATCTTTGGTTTTTTGCGCAAAAGCGTACCCCTTCTGGTAATATTCCAGTGCCTTTTTAGGATTTTTGGTTTCGATAGCTTCGCCCTTATTGAGCAAATTATGCAGGTAAATCGTGTCCTTCGGACTCGGCGAGGGCTGGCTAAAGCTGCGCAGGGCAAGTGGCACTATCAGCAGTATGATATAGAGTCTGTTCATGGTAGATTTCATGGGGTAAAATTCTCTATTTCCCGAATCATTCGCCATACTGCATTTGTATGATTTTAAAAGCTAAAGGTAAAAATAAAGCCCTGAAAATCAGTAATCACTCCTTTTGATACACTAAAAAATGCTGGATCGGCAGGAAATCGCCCCGCTGGATCAGTTTGAAGCCGTTGGCAGCCATTTCTTTGTTGGCCTGCGCCACGCTGAGTTTGTGAAGTTCCTTGATTGGAATCGACGGGTCTTCCTTGCGGTACTCGAGCAGCAGGATTTTCCCATCGGCTTTCAAAGATTTGCGCAGGGACTGTAGCATTTCGTGCGGGAATTCCAGTTCGTGATAGACATCGACAATAATCGCCAGATCTACCGAGGCATCCGGCAGGTTGGGCGACTGCGCGCTGCCCTTGACGACCTCCACGTTTTTCAGGCCCAGTTGTTGGGTTTTTTTTTGTAAAAACTGCACCGACTCATCCTGCACATCCACGGCGTACACCTTGCCCTGAGGTACTTTCGTCGCAATCCGGAAGGTATAATAGCCCGTCCCGGCCCCGATGTCGGCCACTACACTGCTGGCCGTGATGGGTAGCTTGCTGATCGCCAGCGCGGTGTTTTCCTCCTCCTGCCGCTCGTCGCGCTCCAGCCAACTCGCCCCGCCGAAGCCCATGACGTGGGCGATCTCGCGGCCGTAGTAGGTTTTGCCGATGCCATCGTTGGTGGCATTCATTTGGCCATACACGTTGGTGTCAGCGGTGGTTTCAGAGGTGTTTTTTTGTCGAGAAGTAGACGTGGTGCAGCCTAGAAAAACGGGCAGCGCGAGGGCTAAAATTATTTGATAGAGCTTCATGGGTTTTCGGTATTTTTTTTGTGAAATCTAATTTTTTCGATTTGCCTTTCCAACCATGCGAGCGGTGAGGTTCTCTACCCTAAACCCGACGCCGGCGAAATTGTGTTGATTCTCTTCGGGAAAAATCATTCAGTCATTTCAATAAAAAACCATCGGCTTATGAAAAATCTCCCAATTTCCTTGCTCTTCGTCGCTTTGGCGGCTACTTCTCTGCGGGCGCAAACGCCAAACGAAACCAGCAAAGCCACCGAGAAAGCTAGTATCGCGATTCCTATGAGCAAGGGCAGCCGATTTGTGGGGCTGAACGGTACGGGTGGTTTCGGGGGAAGCAATTCTTACAAACATGACACTTGGTCGCTTACTGGGCAGGGAGGATATTTTGTCGCTAATCGGCTGCTGGTCGGGTTACAGCTTTCTTACGGGGAGTATGATTTTGAGGACAAAGCGGCTGGGACTAGTGCTATTTTTGTTGCCAAACCTATTCGAACGCAAAATACTCGATCCTTGAGGCCTGAAATTTTTACTCGCTACTACTTTACTTCCTGGAAAGTTAAACCTTTTGCCCAGTTATCGGCGGGCTGGAATTTTCAGTCAGGAAATACTTCGTACTTATTTGGCGGTGAGAATACGGTCGCTGCAAGAAATTCCTTCACCGCCGCAGCCGGATTGGGTCTAAGTTTTCGCGTTTCCAGACGCGTCAACATCGACTTGCTATATAACAGGAACATTACTAATACACAAAGTATTAGCACTCCAACAAGCTTGCGGTTGGGCGTGACCTTTCTTATCGGCAAATAAAATGAACCCAAGTTTTGCATGGTGGCAGGCTTTTTAGTTCTTTGGTTCTCAAACACAGATTGAATGAACGCCTTGTCACCACAAATCAAAGCCACCACCCTCGCGCTGCTAGTCTTAGCCGGAATTCTGGCGGCTTATAGTTCACCCGAAATTCCTGCTCCAAGCAACTACGTAACGGCTTATCCCGCCGGAGCAGACACCCTTTGGCAACCCCCCAAAGTGGAGGATTTGCCCAAAAACGCCGAAGGCGGACTGATTCTCTATGGTCGCGAACTGGTCGCGCATACCGCCAATTACCTCGGCCCGAAAGGCAGCGTAAAGCAAAACACCAACGGCATGAACTGCCAGAACTGCCACCTGGAAGCCGGCACAAAAATCATGGGCAACAACTACGCGGCGGTTTTCTCGACCTATCCCAAGTACCGAACGCGATCGGGCAGCGTGGAGTCGGTCGTCAAGCGCATTTCGGACTGCTTCGAGCGCAGTCTGAACGGCGTTGCACCTGACAGCAGCAGCCGCGAAATGCAAGCCATGATCGCTTATATGAAATGGCTCGGGCATGACGTGCCAAAAGGTGTGACGCCCAAAGGTACAGGCCTGGAAAAGCTGGCCTTCCTCGACCGAGCAGCCGACCCTGAAAAAGGTCGCTTAATTTATCAGGCCAAATGCCAGGTTTGCCACGGGGCCAACGGCGAAGGCCTGCCCGCTCCCGACGGCATGGCTTACGTTTATCCACCGCTTTGGGGTGAACACAGCTACAACGACGGCGCGGGGCTTTTCCGAATCGCGTCCTTCGCGGGCTATGTCAAGAATAACATGCCGCTGGGCGCGACTTATCAAAACCCCCAACTCACCGACGAAGAAGCCTGGGACCTGGCCGCCTTCGTCAATTCCCGCCCGCACCCGCACCGGGAGCAAAGCGGTGACTGGATGGACAACTCCCAAAAGCCCATTGATGCGCCTTACGGCCCCTATGCTGATGGCTTTTCGGAACAGCAGCATAAGTTTGGGCCGTTCCAGCCGATTGCCGAAGCGCGGAAGAAGTAAGGCTTATATTAAACCGAGTCGCAAAATCTACCGCGTCAGCCGATACATCAGCAACGCCGACCGCTGAATTAGTGCCGGATACTCCTTCAAATTAATCGTTTCGCCCGGTGCGTGGGCACCGCTGCCGGACGCGCCCAGCCCGTCGAGGCAGTCCACGTACTCGGCGATGTACGAGATGTCTCCCGCGCCGCGTGAGCCGGGATCGCCCGCTTTCACGGAACCCATGCCCAGGTCGCGGCTCACCTGATCCAGCACGGCCAGTACTTTGGCGTTGCCAGGCTTGGGTTCCATACCGGGGATGCCATCGCTGAACTCGATTTCTGCCGAAGTACCGGGCAAGTTTTTTGCCACGATCTGGCGCATTTTGGCGCGGGCGTTGTCCTTTTGTTGTTCGGTCAGGAAACGCAGGTCGCCGGTGACGATGGTCTTCTGGGCCACGATGTTGGACTTGCCTACCGTAGTACCCTCCGCCGTTTTCGGATCATAGTTGACCTCGGTTCCGCCAACCATCACACCGGGATTGAATGTTAGGTACTGCTCTGCGCTTAGTGTTTCACGGAATTCATTCAGGATGCGGGCCGCCTCGTAGATGGAGCCGTAGCCCGCCCTTTTTCCAAAAACCCCCGACGAGTGCCCCGTTTGGCCGTGCGTGGTCAGTTCCCAGCCGCTCGCGCCCCTTCGGGCCGTGGCCGCAATACCGAAACTTTGGGCCGTTTCGTAAGCCAGCGCGATGTCATAGGCTTTGGCGCGGTCGATGAAGTCTTTCCTGCTAACCGAAGTAGGTTTGCCCGAGCTTTCCTCATCACCTGTAAAATAAACCATAATCGAAGTGTTGTCCAACAAACCATTGGCGTGCAGGGCTTTGAGGGCGGCCACGATCATTACATCGCCACCTTTCATGTCGTTGGCACCCTGCCCGGTAGCGGTGGAGTCATTGAGTTTGGTAAAGGGCGTGAAGGGCATGGACTTTTCAAAAACCGTGTCGAGGTGACCGATGAGGAAAAGCTTTTTGCCCTGATTACCTTTGCGCGTGGCTACAAAATGCCCGGCGCGGTTCAGCGAATCGGGCAGCGTCACCCATTCCGTAGTGAAGCCCATTGCGTCGAACTCGCGCTTGAACACGTCGCCGACGGCCCGGACACCCGCGTGGTTGAGCGTGCCGCTGTTGATATTGACGACTTCTTTTAGCAGGTCGAGGGTTTGGGGCAGGTCAGCCTTAACTTTGGCGACGATCTTTTGCTCCGGGGCTTTGAGATTTTGGGCGAAAGCGGAGACGGAAGCAAGCAGGAGAAGAGGAATAAGTTTTTTCATGAAAATCTGAGACAAAGGATGTTGGTTTTTTATCAAAAATAAGAAATAATCAGCAATCCGAAGCCTTCACTTGTCCTGCCGAATGAGCGACTTGACGTATTCCAGCCCATAGTCGCGGCCAGGTGTAATGATGTCTTCGTAAGTGCGAACAAGGGGCAAGTCGGGTTTGATTTCCGGGTCGTCCAGCGGCTTCACATCGTGGTACATGGTTTTGAGCGGGATTCTGATTCTCAGCCCTGAGTTGGGCAGCGTGATTACCTTGAATCGGGCCGCGAAATCCCCCCAATACGCCCCGCCCGGCGCTTCGCCCACGATTTTGCCAACGCCCTGATCCCGCAGGTGCGACAGCACAGACACCGTGGCCGAAAAAGACGCACCGTTGACCAAAAGGTACAAATTGTTCCGGTAGCCGTATTTTTTATTGGGCTTGAAGTCCTTTTTCCTGGCCGTGTTGGTTCGCCACAGTCCGGTCGTGCGGTCGCGGTGGTGGGTGAGGAAGAACGCTACCGGACTTACGGGGTTGAGGGGCGTAGTGATGTAGGGCAGCACGGCACCGGGTTTGAGTGTCTCTTCGCTAAACACCGAGAAGGGTTCGGGCAATAGATAGGAGAGGAGATAGCCCGAATTGGCCACCGATCCGCCGCCGTTGCTGCGCATATCGATGACCAGGTTTTGGTAGTTTTTTTCCTTGATCAGGCGGAAGTCCTGCCGGAGCTTCCGTTTGAATTTTGCGTTAAAAAAATCTCCTTTCGGAAATTTGGAAAACGAGCTGACGCGCAGGACGACGCCATCGAGGCTGCTGTCGATCCTGGCGAGCGAGAGGTTTTTGCGGATCGAAATATCTTTCGGATAGCGCTTTTTCAGGTACTCGTTCACGGCTTTCTTCGTCTGGCTGACCACGTACTTTTGCAGCGTGTCACCCGTAGCAACCGCCGCGCTATCGACGCTGACATAGCTGACCAGCAACGAATCATTCTCGCCAAACCAGGCATTGTAGTAGGCAGGGAATGAGTTGAGCGTTCTGAACAGGCGTCCCGTGGCGATGTCGGCGTCGGCCCCGGCCCGGAAATTATCGGCCAGCAAGGCGTGGAGTTGAGATAGTTCTTGTCCCTCGATGGTTAGTAATTCCGTTCCGCGCCCTAGCGTCGAATCGGCTGATCCGTTGAAATACACATAGTATTTTCCGGCCACTTCTCGTAGGGTGAAAGGTAGGTAAGTCGTGTTTTTGTCGGTGATTCTTTTGCGTTGGTACAGGTTCAAGTGTCCGTCTTTCTGGCTGTTGACGAGCGGGGCAATTCGTTTAAAAAAATCGCGGTAAGCCAGCGAATTCGGTAGCCGCGCCACCAACGAATCCCGGTAGTCTTCGTAGGCTTTTTGGGAGCCGTAGTAGCCCAGGCCGGGGTATAATTTCTCTAATTTTTTGTTCAGAAAGGCGACATCCTGCCGCATTTGCTGATTAGTGAGCGAAGGGGGCATTTGTGCCTTACGACTGCAAGCTGCACAGCAAATCAGCAGCACTAAGGCTGGCATTTTAGGCAAAAAACCTTTCAGGATCAATCTCACTTATCTCTAAAAATAACCTGATCCAGTGAATACTTCCCCGGCCCCGTCAGAAAGAGCGTCAGGTAAGATAGCGCGTATAGAAGTGGTAGTTCCTGCTTGCCTAGAGCAGCATTTCCGTGGACAACAAACAGCGCCACGAGCATCGTGAATATCAGCGGAATAAGAACCGCGCGGGTCAGAAACCCGAAAATCAGCAGCAGAGAGCATATGAACTCGGCAAAAATAGCCAGCAGCAACGATGTTTCTTCTCCCAAACCGATAGGATCACCGAAGGCAAGGTCACTGCCAAGGTACTTTTGCAATTTCTGGTAGCCGTGACCCGCAATCATGATCAGCCCAATACCAATGCGCAGAAACAGAACGCCCAAATTGGCATTGATGGAGAGAATGGTTGGCTTGAAAAGTTTTTGGAACATAAATAATCTTTTTGAAAAGTAAATGTAGTCTATCTGCCTCCAAACTTAGGAATTCGCTTTTATGTTGAATAATTTTAGACTAATCTAAAAAATATATTTGGCATGATTATTTTTGTGATTAACTTTGCATTGAAAAGAAAAGTGAAGTGAGCCAAATTTTGTTTTATAGATGTTAAAAAAAATACTTTTGATTGTATTGTCCATTTGTACGCTGCATGTTCAGGCGCAGACTATTTTGGAGGGGACGGTCACCCACGCCGGACAGCCCATAGAATTCGCTAGTGTCGCGATCCAAGGCAAAACCTTCGGAACTACCGCCGACTCTACCGGAAGGTTCGAACTCACGGCTTTGCCCGCGGGAAAGCACATGATATTAATCTCCGCTATCGGCTACAAAGCTTACCAGCAGAGCGTTATGCTAACTGCTAATCAGACTACCCGCATCGAAGTTGCGTTACAAGAAGAAGCTGGTCAATTGGCTGAGGTAGTGGTGACGGGAACAATGAAGGAAGTGTCTAAGCTAGCCAGTCCCGTCCCGGTGGACATCATCACACAAAAGTTTTTGTACAAAAACCCGGTTCCCAGCATCTTCGAGGCGCTGACTTACGTCAATGGCGTGCGACCGCAGCTCAATTGTAACGTATGCAACACGGGCGACATCCATATCAACGGCCTGGAAGGGCCTTATACGATGGTGCTGCTCGATGGCACGCCAATCGTCAGCGGGCTTTCGACGGTGTACGGGCTGATTGGGATTCCCAACAGCCTGATCGAACGCGTGGAAGTAGTTAAAGGGCCGGCTTCGACGCTCTACGGCTCTGAGGCGGTGGGCGGTTTGATAAATATCATTACCAAAAATGTCAGCAAGGCCCCGACTTTCTCGGCGGATATTTTTAGTAGCAACTGGCAGGACATAAACCTGGATTTAGGCTTCAAGTTCAATACCGGGGAAAAGGTCTCTTCGTTGCTGGGCGTGAACTACTTCAACTACCAGAACCCAATCGACAATAACGGCGATGGCTTCACTGACCTGACGCTGCAACACCGCCTTTCAGTTTTTAACAAGTGGTCGGTGCAGCGTCCTGAAAATCGTCAGGCGACCCTGGCGGTGCGCTATTTTTACGAAGATCGCTGGGGCGGGCAGATGAACTGGACGCCCGCCGAACGCGGCGGTGACCGAGTCTATGGCGAGAGCATTTACACTCAACGCTTCGAGGCCATTGGACTTTACCAACTTCCGACGACCGAAAAGCTGACATTTCAGTATTCACTCAACTCCCACGCACAGAATTCCTATTACGGCAATACGCCGTATATGGCCACGCAGCGCATCGCTTTTGGCCAGATGCTGTGGGATAAAACGGCGGGCAAGCACAGTCTGCTAGCCGGACTACCGCTACGCTACACCTACTACGACGACAATACGCCCGGTACTTTTTCCGAAATCGAGGGCAACCGTCCTGACCGTATTTTTCTTCCGGGCGTCTTCTTGCAGGACGAAATCACAAGCGGTCCGCATAAACTGCTGCTCGGCGCGCGCTATGACTACAACTCGCGGCATGGTAGTATTTTCACGCCCCGCATAGCTTATAAACTAAGCCTTAACCAAACCGATGCACTACGGCTGAACGTGGGCCGAGGCTACCGCGTGGTGAACCTCTTTACCGAAGAACATGCCGCTCTGACCGGAGCACGGGAGGTGATCGTCAAAAGCGCCCTGAAACCTGAGCAAAGCTGGAACGCGAACCTGAATTTTGTCAAGAAAATTGTGACGGGTAATTCATTCGTCGGCCTGGATGCCTCTTTGTTCTACACTCGATTCAGCAACCGCATCTTGCCCGACTACGACACGAATCCCAACCAAATCATTTACGACAACCTCGACGGCTACGCCGAGTCCAAGGGCGTCAGTCTGAATCTGGACGTTAATCTTTACGCGCCGCTCACGATTGTGGCCGGAGCCACGGTGATGGACAACGTGCAGGTGCGTAATGGCGTCCGAATTCGCCCCATTCTCACCGAGCGAGTCATGGGTACCTGGGCCGTGACTTACGACTTTGCCCGGGCCGGACTCACGGTTGACTATACCGGAAATGTATACGGCCCCATGCGGTTGCCGCTTCTGAGCGCCGAAGATCCGCGTGCCGAGTACTCGCCCGTTTGGTCATTGCAAAACATTCAGTTTACCAAAAAACTGGGTACCCGTGCCGAACTATACGGCGGCGTGAAGAACCTGCTGAACTTTCGCCCGCCCGCCAATTCGATCGCTCGGCCCAATGATCCGTTTGACAAAAATGTACAGTTCGACGCATCGCGACAAGTTGTAGCCACGCCCGACAATCCTTACCGCCTCACCTTCGACCCGAGCTACGTTTATGCGCCTAATCAGGGAATCCGCGGGTTTTTAGGCTTTCGCTACCAAATACAGTAATTGCACTATCTTAAAAAAAAATGGTAGATGTATAATTATTTGAAGTGGAGATTAATTTATTGAACTGAAAATCATTGCATTAAAAATATTGTTTTATACCTTTGCCGGGTAAGTTAACAAAACCTATTTACAGTTATGGCATTGGTAAAAAATTATTTGAAGAGTAAAAACATTTGCAAAGTAACGTTCTCCCTGCCTGCTGAGGCGGTTGCAGAGTCAAAGAAAGTGACCGTATTGGGCGATTTCAACGGTTGGGGTCCTTCGGAGGCCACCGCTCTGAAAAAGCAAAAGGACGGATCTTATAAGGCGATCGTTGAACTAGAGCCAGGCCGCGAGTACCAATTCCGTTACTTGCTGGATGGCGAGAAGTGGGAGAATGACTGGGCTGCTGATAAGTATGTTCCTGCTGGTGATTCAACCGACGAGAATTCGGTCGTTATTCTGTAATAACAGAAAAAACATTTCAAAAAAGCGGTGAAAAGTACTTTTCGCCGCTTTTTTTATGTGGTATGGGCGACTCGCCCGTTTTTTTATGTACTTTCAGCCGATTAATGAAAGTGCATTTTATGCCCTACCGCCAAACCATCCGAGGCTTTACCTACCATTTCCAGGACCTCAAGACCCTGCTGGCCAAAGCGTCCCCGCTTCGCTCGGGCGACCAACTGGCGGGCGTTGCCGCGCACAGCTACGAGGAGCGAGTGGCGGCGCAAATTACCTTAGCCGATTTACCACTAAATATTTTTCTAACTGAGCATTTAATTCCCTACGAAAGAGACGAAGTCACCCGGCTTATCACCAACACGCACGATACGCTGGCTTTTGAGCCAATAAAATCCCTAACCGTCGGCGAATTCCGCGACTACCTGCTCTCAGAGAAAACAACGACCGAAACCCTCCGCGCTCTCGCGCCCGGAATTACACCCGAAATGGCAGCGGCGGTTAGCAAACTCATGCGGGTTCAGGATTTGATCACGGTATCCGCCAAATGCGAGATTGTTACCAAATTCAGAAACACCATTGGGCTAAAAGGGCGGCTCTCTACCCGGCTGCAACCTAACCACCCTTCTGACGACTTCAAGGGAATTGCTGCGTCCATTATCGACGGACTCCTCTACGGCAGCGGCGACGCCGTGATCGGGATCAATCCCGCCACCGACCACGTGGCCACCGTCGGCGGTCTGTTGGAAATGATCGACGGCATCCGGCAACGCTTCGACATCCCGACCCAAAGTTGCGTCCTGAGCCACGTGACCACCACGCTGCAACTTATCGAGCAAAAGGCCCCGGTCGATCTGGTTTTTCAGTCCATCGGCGGGACGGAGGCTTTGAACAAATCATTTGGCATCAACCTGGCTTTACTAAAAGAAGCCCACGAGGCAGGACTATCATTAAAACGCGGAACGGTCGGTCAGAACCTCATGTACTTTGAAACCGGACAAGGCGCGGCACTTTCCGCCAATGCCCACCACGGTCTGGATCAGCAAACCTGTGAAGCCCGAGCCTATGCCATGGCTCGGGCCTTTGATCCTCTGCTTGTCAATACGGTGGTTGGTTTCATCGGCCCGGAGTACCTCTATAATGGCAAGCAAATCATCCGTGCGGGCCTGGAAGATGTTTTTTGTGGAAAACTGCTGGGGCTGCCGATGGGCATCGACATCTGCTACACCAACCACGCCGAAGCCGACCAGGACGACATGGATACGCTGCTCACTCTGATGGGCGTGGCCGGAGCAAACTTTATCATGGGTGTCCCCGGTGCCGACGATGTGATGTTACACTACCAAAGTACCTCCTTCCACGATGCCCTATACCTGCGTGATGTATTGGGACGACGACCCGCGCCGGAGTTTGAGGCTTGGAATAGGCGATTAATGGATAGTGGACAATGGACTATGGATAATTTCGGTCGGTTGCTGGGACAGAAAACATTATCGAACCAACTGTGAACTACCTGAATGTTGCCGCATGAGTACTCCTATTACGATCGAGAGCCTTACTAAACACACCCCTGCTCGCGTGGCATTGGGCCGCACGGGCCACAGCCTGCCCACACAGCGGCTGCTGGAATTTAATCTCGACCACGCCCGCGCCCGCGACGCAGTGTACTCTGTTTTTGATTTTGAAAAATTGGAAAAGCAGCTAGGCAAATGGGGACTACCTTCCGTAAGCTTGAAAGGCCAGGCCCACGACCGACGAGAGTACTTGCTGAGGCCCGATTTGGGCCGAAAACTTCATGAGGATTCGCAAACCATCCTCCAAAATTCTAAATCGGCAGAAAACGATTTGTGCATCGTCATCGCCGACGGGCTTTCCGCCGTGGCGGTCAACACCCACGCGGAAGAGATTATTAAGTTATTGCTGAAAAAAATCAGGCAAGCAAACTGGAGACTCGCTCCGATCGCGCTGGTAGAACAAGGTCGCGTGGCTATAGCCGACGAAATAGGGGAAGGACTCCGCTCCGAAATGACTCTTATTCTCATCGGTGAGCGTCCGGGCCTGACCTCGCCCCACAGTCTGGGTGCGTACCTTACGCACCGTCCCCGCGCGGGCCTGACAGACGAGCGCCGCAACTGCGTCTCCAACATCCGGCCCGATGGCCTATCCTACGAACGCGCTGCCGAGAAAATCTTCTATCTATTACAAGAAATGAAAACCCATCAGCTTAGCGGGGTGGGGTTGAAGGATCGATTTACCTCAACTTTGGTAATTCCCCCTTCATAGGGAACAGCAGAACTACCTTCTTTCCCGATGCGCGTTCCAGAATCGGCGTAAGCATCTTGCGGGCGTTCTCTCGGGTCTGCTCCAAGATTCCCATGTCCAGGGCCGATTGTCGAATTTGCCGTTCGGCTTGCTTGTAGCCTTCCTGGACCAACTGTGCCTCTTCCATGAAAGCATACTCGGTGTTGTAAACTTTGGAGCGGTCGTGGTCGATCTTGAAGAAGCAAAGTTCCGGCTCCGGCAGGTGGATAACGAGGGTGTCTTGTCCAGCCTCGATATCAGCAATGTCCATTTGGGTGAGATCCACGCAGCCGACAGCTTCGCCCTGTACAATCAGGACGGCTTTGGCGTCGGGTAGCCACATTTTAGTAATCTGCTGCTCCACGATATCCTTAAAGTTGTATCGTACCAGTTCAAGCTTCCCTAGCGAGGTAATCTCCTCCAAAACTACCGTCTGCGTGTTTTCCAGTTTGTTCTTTTGCGAGAACCAACTGGGCAACCAATCGCCTGTCCGCCAATTTTCCCATAGCGAAATGACTCCCACTACCAGAAGGAATATGAAGACTAGCTGAACGAGAAGTCGAAGAAAGCGCATTTATTTGGTGGTCAGTTGACGGTACTCCGTAGCGGGTGGATAGTTGACAGTTGCCATGAACGAAGTAAGAACGGAGCGACCTGGGCCGAACGCTGAACGATTAATTGGAGAGGTTTGCAAATATTGCTAAATTTGTCGTTCAAGATTGGACTATGCAACAAATTTTCCGGTACGGCTTCCCGACCTACGCGACCTGACGATCACTCCCGCGAGTGATTTTTTGATTATCCCTTGAACGGTCGGCGCGCCGTTCTTTTTTGTGATACAACCCGACTGAAAAACTTTTTTCAAAAAATTAAAACATATATTTAATATGGCAAAGGTATCATACTACACCGAAGAGGGCCTCAACCGCTTAAAGGCCGAGCTGAACGAAATGAAAACAAAGGGTCGCACGGACATCGCCCGCCAAATTGCCGAAGCCCGCGACAAGGGCGACCTGAGCGAAAACGCCGAATACGACGCCGCCAAGGACGCGCAGGGGCTGCACGAATTGAAGATTGCTAAGCTGGGAGAAATTCTCTCCGGCGCCCGCATTCTTGACGAGTCCTCCATCGACACCTCGATGGTGGCCGTGCTTTCTACGGTCAAAATCAAAAACAGGAAAAATGGAGCCGAAATGAACTACACGCTCGTCTCGGAAGAGGAAGCCGATTTGAAAACCGGAAAAATCTCTGTCGGCTCGCCCATCGGAAAAGGGCTATTGGGCAAGCGCGTAGGCGAAGTCGCCGAGATCAAAATTCCGGCGGGTACGGTGGAACTCGAGGTGATCGAGATTAGCAGGAGTTAGTTCATCCATCGATCGTAAGTTATCGGCAATCTGCTTTTCTGACTAACTGTATGAGAAGCTGACTGTCGGTAACTAATCGGCGACAGCTTACTTTATCTTAAACTGCTTGTCATCGATCCCCTTGTTGATTTTGATGGACTGCGTCTCAGAAGCCATCTCAAATTGCCCGAATTTCCGGCTGGAAGCAAAAGGAAATTTGACACCATTCACTGCCTTGTAATCGCCATAAGTGAATACCGCCTCCATCTTGCCACGCGGTGACTCATTGGTGGCGGTGCGCTTCACTTTCAGGCCCGAATCCCTATCGAAGTAGTCGTGCCAGGTATTGCCGTTTGCCGTAAGTTCTAGGTCGTAAGCGTCTTTGCCATCCACTTTTTCGATACCAACCAGTTTTTTCTCCACTTGGAGCGAATCGTAGAAGATTTCGGGAAAGGGGTGATTTTGCATAAACTCCTGGTAGGCTTCTTTACCCTCTTTGGTCGTCGTTTGTCCGCGCATCGAGCGCGAGAGCGTCGTGCCGTCATAAATGGTGCCGCCCGCTTCGTTGCCCATCATGTAGGAAGTCTGCTTAAACTTGTTGGGCATTTTCATTTTTGTCTCTGTCTCCATCGTGCGCCCTTGCATATCGGTCGTAGCGCTGACGGTTATGTCCTGAATCGTGCGAATCTTGTCTTTGCCACCCACGGCGGCCAGGTACTTGTCCACTACGGCGTCGGCGGTAGTGAGGTCTTGGGCGAAGGCATTCAGGCTCACCAGTAAGCCGAGCATTACTCCAAAAATCGATTTGTATTTCATGATTTGTTTCAGTTTGGTTTTTTGAAACAAATGTAAAGGAAATGAGGAATCAAAACATCAATAAGTACACTCCCGCACCCGCCAGGTAACCGATCATAGCCAGAAAAGCGATTCTTTTCAAATACCAAACAAAATCCAGCTTCTCGATTCCCATGACGGCCACGCCCGCCGCCGAACCAATGACGAGCATACTACCCCCCGTGCCAGCGCAGTAGGCCATGAATTCCCAGAGTTTGTGGTCGGTTGGGTACACACTCATGTCATACATGCCCATGGCCGCCGCGACTACGGGAACGTTGTCCACGATGGCCGAAACCGCCCCGATGACTACCACGATCACATCCAGGTTACCGACCAGCGCATCCAGACGAGCGGCCAAATCGCTCAGTACTTCGGTAGCTTCGAGTACGCCCACTGCGGCCAGAATTCCCAGAAAGAAGAGAATACTGGGTACATCGATCTTGCTCAGCGCGTAAGCAGGTGTATAGGGGACCCGATCCTCCTCATCCTTGTCTTTGTGGATAATTTCGGAAAGCACCCACAGCACCCCCAGCGACAGCAGCATGCCCATGTAGGGAGGTAGGTGGGTAACAGTTTTAAAGACAGGAACAAACAGCAGTGCGAGTACGCCCGCGAAAAGCATAAGTCTTCCCTGACCGCGCGAAACGCCGTTTTCAGCGTCGAAGATTGGGGAAGCAACGTTGCCGGGTTGCATCGGGACAGTCTGCAAACTACCTTTCATGGCGAAAGTCATGTACAGTAGTGGCACGGCCAGCGACACCATGCTGGGCAGAATGAGGTTGGTTATGATGGCCGTAGTGCTGACTTGTCCGCCGATCCAGAGCATGGTCGTGGACACGTCGCCGATGGGCGACCACGCCCCGCCGGAGTTGGCCGCGATGATAATCATACCTGCCATAAGTTTGCGTTGTTCGCCTTCGGGCATTATTTTGCGCAACAGTGACACCATTACGATGGAGGTAGTCAGGTTGTCAAGCAGGGCGGAGAGGAAAAAGGTAAGGATACAGATGATCCAAAGCAGGCGAATCGGGTCGCGGGTCTTGATTCGCTCAGTGATGATGGCAAAACCTTCGTGGGCGTCGATGAGTTCAACGATAGTCATGGCTCCCAAAAGGAAAAACAATATCTCGGATATTTCCCCTAAATGCAGCGAGAGTTCCTCCACGACAAACTCCGTGTCGGAACTGTAAAGCACGTAGGCTGTCCAGCAAAGTACCCCGGTGATCAGGGCGGAGGCCGTTTTATTGACTTGGATGGTTTCTTCGAGCGCGATGGCCAGGTAGCCAACCACGAAAATGATTATTATAGTTGTAAGCATAGAGAATGGCAATAGTTGGCTGGTCAGTCAGCGTAAACTTTGGTTTTAGCTTGATGTGAAAAAAACATACAAAGGCATTTTGGTTCAGATTCCTTCCCTATGGGTAGCCGGGATGGCATTTTTTCCTTTCGTTTTTATCAAAAGTAAAAAACCAAGCAAAAAACTGCTCAACCACGAGCGTATTCACCTGCGGCAACAGCTCGAGATGGGTTTTTTGCCCTTTTACTTGTGGTACTTTGTCGAGTACCTTGTACGATTGGCCGTACATCGCAACCACTACGTGGCTTACCGCAATATTTCCTTTGAAAGAGAAGCATTCAGCCACGAATCATCCTCGCTTTATTTGCGGCAGAGGCGGCTCTGGGCTTTTTGGTATTTCCTCTAGTTCTTCATCCAAAACCTCTTCTTCCGGCGGGCCCTTGTAGGTCATCACCGCCGTCATCATCGTGATGGCGGTGATGATGACCGTAATCATCAGTATGCCTTTGCGAAAGCCTGCGACCATATACTGCTCCGGGATACTCAGGAAGAGCAAAACGGTGATCAGTCCGCGCGGTGCGATGTAAAGCAGCGGACTCAAACTACCTCGGAAGGTAGTTTTGAGTGTAATGAATCGGGTGCCCAGAATGGCCAGCAGAATCAGGAGGCTCACAATCCAGGCATCGAGGTCGGCAAAGTCACCAAGATCGGCTGAATAGCCGAAAATGAGGAAAAAGAAAGTGCGGATTACAAATGCGCTTTCGGCGGTAAGTTGCTTGAATTGCTCCAATTCGGCCTCAAACAGATCATTTTTGAGGAAAGTGTGAAGTTTTCCCCGAACGAATAGTTCGGTGTTGTTGAGAAATAAACCAAAAATGAGAATAGCTAAAAGTGAAGACAGGTGGTAGAGCTTACCCACCGCGTAAATCAGGAACAAAACCGAAATAATAGGCAGGTACTTAACGTGGTGACTGATGCGGGCGATCAGATACAGCAGAATGAAACAGGAAATGACCGAAATGATAACAATCAGGAGGGTACTTTGCAAAAATTGTCCCGCCGACTCCCATCCCGAGTTACTGGGCAGCACCAGAATGTTGAAGAGCATAAGCCCCAGAATGTCCGACAAGGAAGATTCATAGACCATGTACTCCCGCCGCCGCTTTTCCAGTCCGCTGACGCTGGGAATGGCGACCGCGCTGCTGATGATGGCAAAGGGCGTGGCTGTCACCACTGCGTTGTAAAAGCTTTCGCCAAGCAATAGATAAAATATCCCTGCAATGACCAACATACTTAACACTAAACCGAGTAGTGCCGACAGGAGCGTCCGGCCGATCAGCTTGTGCTTGCCACCGCTCAGTTCGAGGTCTAATCCTCCTTCCAACACGATGAGAATAAGACCAATGGTACCTAAGGTAGGAAGGAGTACGTCAACTCCCGGAATCCTGACGTCGAAGTGGTCGGTAACTTGTCGCCCGATCATCCCCGTAGCCAGCAGCAACACCACAGAAGGAAGCTTGGTGCGGGAGCTGATGAGGTCGAAAGCGTACGACAACAGCACCGTGCAACTGAGGATTATAATTAATATCGAAATATCCATAAATACGGATAGTGGGTTGCGTTCAAGGTTGCAATGATACGAAAAATGCCCCTGAAAAAGGGGCATTCGACCTTAATTCGACAGGGCATTCACCAACCCATCGGCGGACAATAAATCGCCGCCCGATTGTTAAATCGAAAGCCCAGCAATATCTCGTGACTACCCGACGAAACTGAATTGATCGCCGATAATGGATATTCGTAGGCGTAGTTAATCGTGAAATTGGGCGACAGTGCCATGCCCAGCACCGCGCCGAAGCTATCGCTGGCCCGGTACTGCACGCCCCCCCAGAGGCGGTCGGCGTATTGAACGCGTAGTTGGCCATCTACCGAAAGTGGAACTTTCCCAACTCTCTTGACCCAAACCTGCGGAATCAGCGCCCATTCCTCAGCCATATTCAGGCGATAAGCGGCTGTCAGGTAGTAGTGAGGAAGTACTTTGCTGGTAGTTTCGGCTCCCGAAGGAGCGGCGTAAGCCAAAGAAACAGGTAGCGGAGAAAGTACCGAAATGCCTGCCCAGAAATTACCTTTTCGCACCAGCATTCCCGCCGAAAAGTACGGCTTTAGCAAAGAAATTCGGCCGTCGGGCAGGATAGGGTCGGAGGGCGTGGCGGTAGTAATACGATCGAAACGGAGATTATACTGCAAAATGCCCGCCCCAAGGCCCGCCGACAATAGCCAATCGCCCGGCAGACTGATGTGCGCCGCGCCCGTGAGTTGGGCAATATTGCGTTCGGTAGGCCCGGTGCGGTCGGCGAGCAAAACTGCACCGGCACCAAAGCGCCAGGAACCGACAGGTGGAGTAGGAGACAGGCCGCTGCGATTGGCGTAGCGAGGCGTACGAGTAGTTTGAGGTACTTTGTCGCCGTAACCAATGGGCGTGTGGGCGGTGAGGTAGGCGGTGTTGGGAGCGTCGTCCAGCCCCATCCATTGACGGCGGTAGCTGAGGCGGACATCGGCAAAGTCGTAGGCTCCCGACAGCGCCGGGTTGACTACAAACGGATTGAGCGTGTACAGACTACCCTGCGGCAATTGCTGGGCTTCGGCCTTCCCCATCATCCACACTGCACACCCCCAAAGCAGCCAAGCCCTGACTTTCATTCAATCACGTTTTTTTGGTAAAGGTAACGAATCGATCAGGAAGCAAAAATTAAGCCGGATTCCTCATGAGATGCACTTTCGGGGAAAGAGAGGCGTTTGCAGAGAGTAGTTACCATCTAAATTCATGACGTACCTGAACTCATTGCTTCTATTACTCTCATTGCTGTCGGCAAGTAGCCCGGAACCTATCAAGCGCATTCGCCTGGAAGAATTCACGCGCGGTACGCAGCGGAGCATCGAAGTCGATGCCGAAAAAACTACTGTGCGGATGAACGATGCCGAGACAGTTGCGAAGACCGACGAGAAGGTTTGGAAAAAGCTGCAGGAGCAAGTTCGGGAACTACCCCTCAAAAGCTTGAACGAAGTACCCGTCCTGAGCAAGAAACATCAGGTGGATGCCGCCCTTGCCGCCACGCTGACCAT
>NZ_JBGSXF010000399.1:0-3108 GCF_041751555.1 Persicitalea sp.
GCTCCAACTCGACCAAAACCTGTTTAAGGAAGATGCCATCGGCGGGCTAAGCCGTACGGGCACGATCAGCGATAAAGGTATGAGTTCCCGCCAATTGCAAACCATGAATGCAGGGCGCGGATCGAGCCTGGATGCCAAGAAGACCTATGGCTACAATATCACCGCTGTGAAAGATAAGGCAGGCAAAGCGCTGCCCCACACGATCGTCGGCACGATGATGCGCATCGACCTGCCGACCGCTATGAAGCCCAACACCAACGTGGTTTTTAGCGTGGACTGGAACTACAACATCACGGAGTACTATGGTAGGAGCGGCTACGAATTCTACGAAAAAGACGGCAACTACAACTACTTCATCGCCCACTGGTTTCCGCGCCTGGCGCCCTACGACGACGTCAACGGCTGGAATCACAAGCAATTCCTGGGACAAGGTGAGTTCTCGTTGATTTTTGGCAATTACAAAGTCGCCCTCACCGTCCCCAACGACCACATCGTGGCTGCCTCGGGCGAGTGCCAGAACTACAATCAGGTACTTAACAGCGACCAGAAGAAGCGAATGAAAGACGCCGAGAACGCAACGACGCCCGTCATCATCGTGACGCAGGATGAGGCCATCGCGAACGAAAAGAACAAGCCCACGGGCAAGAAAACCTGGATTTACAAAGCCGACAACGTGCGCGACTTCGCTTTCGCCAGCAGCCGCAAGTTTATCTGGGATGCCATGAAAACGGATGTCTACGGCAACGGTCGCAAGATCTGGTCAATGTCATACTATCCAAAAGAAGGCAACCCGCTTTGGGAGCAATACTCGACCCGCGCCGTGGAGCACACGCTGCGGTCGTACGGCAAGCGTACTTTCGAGTACTCCTATCCGGTCGCCATTTCGTGCCACGCTACTTCGGGCGGCGGCATGGAGTACCCCATGATTTCGTTCAACGGCGGTCGGCCCGAAGCGGACGGCACCTACAGCGAGGGTGTGAAATACGGCATGATCGGCGTGATCATTCACGAGGTGGGTCACAACTTTTTCCCGATGATCGTCAACTCCGACGAGCGCAACTGGACCTGGATGGACGAGGGGCTGAACACCTTCTGCCAATACCTGGCCGAAAAAGAATGGGACTACAACTACCCCACGCGACGCGGCGAGGCGCAATCGGTGACGGAATACATGGCGTCGGATAAAGCGGTACTAACGCCCATTATGGCGCAGTCGGATAACGTTATTGGTCTGGGTCCCAATGCTTACGCCAAGCCCGCCGCGGGATTGAACATCCTGCGCGAGACGATCATGGGCCGCGAGTTGTTCGATTATGCTTTCAAGGAATATGCCAACCGCTGGAAATTTAAAAGCCCAACGCCCGCCGACTTCTTCCGTACCATGGAGGATGCCTCGGGTGTGGATCTCGACTGGTTTTGGAAGGGCTGGTTCTACGGCGTGCAGCCCGTCGATCAGGCACTGGTGAGCGTGGACTGGTTTAGTGTGGATACGCAGAATCCTGAGATCGAGAAAGAAATCGCCCGCCAGGAAGACGCCCGCAAAAAGAACACCATCAGCAAGCAGCGCGACGCTTTGACCCAAGACCAAACCGTAGTCGCGCAAGATTCGTCAATGGCCGATTTCTATAACCGCTACGACCAGTTCAAAGTCACGGCGCAGGACCGCAAGAAGTACGAAGACTACCTGGCCAGTCTGTCTCCCGAAGACCGCGATCTGGTACAGTCGAACACGAACTTTTACACGCTAAGTCTGAAAAACAAAGGCGGCTTAGTGATGCCCGTGATCGTGAAAATGGAGTTCGAAGACGGCACCGATTCCGTAGCCCGCTTCCCCGCCGAAATCTGGCGCTTCAACGACCAGAACGTCAACAAAGTGATTTCGACCAAGAAAAAAGTCGTGCAATGGACGCTGGATCCCTACTTCGAAATCGCCGACATCGACACCTCGGACAACTCATTCCCGCCCGTTGCCAAACCTACGCGCTTCCAGCTTTACAAACAGCAGCAGTACCAGCGCCCTATGAACCCCATGCAAGCCGAGCAGAAACAAACCGGCGCCGCGAAACTGGGGACGGGGAATAAATAATGATAGAATGAGTGAATGATAGAATAGGGTCTGAATTTTTATTCACTCATTCTATCATTCACTCATTCAAAATTAATCGTGCCCCTACTCCCCTCCACCTATCCCGGCGCCCCGCGCTACCTTTTCAATGCACACTTGCAGACGATCGTCCCCAGTGCGTTGCGGAAGGTGCACGGGCTGACTTACGAGCGCGAGCGGCTGGAACTGGCGGATGGTGATTTTCTGGATTTGGATTGGGTGGACAGCGGCAGCAAGCGGCTGGTCATCATCACGCACGGACTGGAAGGCGATTCCAGTCGGCCCTACGTGCGGGGGACAGCCAAACTTTTCTCCCAAAATGGCTGGGATGTGTTGGCCTGGAACTGCCGCTCGTGCAGCGGTG
The DNA here is from genome assembly GCF_041751555.1 of Persicitalea sp. NCBI lineage: Bacteria > Pseudomonadati > Bacteroidota > Cytophagia > Cytophagales > Spirosomataceae > Persicitalea > Persicitalea sp. Next base: position 2,469 of record NZ_JBGSXF010000399.1, read on the forward strand.
AGATGAATCGGGCATTCCGACTCTACAACCACGGCGAAATCGGGGATATCGATCTGGTGATTCGCCACGCTTTGGGTGCCAAAGCTTACGAAGAGATCAGCCTCATCGGGTACAGCATGGGTGGCAACATCATACTGAAGTACCTTGGCGTTCATGGCAAAGATGCCCCAGATGTCATCAACAAAGCCGCCGCTTTTTCCGCTCCGACCGACTTGCGATCAAGCGCCCAGTTGTTGGACTCCGCGTCCAACGCCTTTTACAAGAAACGGTTTTTAAAAAAACTCTCTCACAAAGTTCGGCTGAAAGCAGCGCAGCATCCGGGTACGCTAGACGTGTCGAAACTGACCGCCGTGCGCGTATGGCGCGACTTCGACGAATCGTTTTCGGCAATTCTGGGCGGTTACCGCGACGCCGACGATTTTTACGAACAAGCCTCGGCGCGGTACTTTATGCCTGGTATCCAGATTCCTGTGCTGCTCGTCAACGCACAGAATGACCCAATCCTGTCGCCCGAATGCGCCCCGGTTGACTTAGCCCTCAACAATCCGTACATTTATCTGGAACTACCCCGCACGGGCGGACACGTCGGCTTCATGGTCGCGGGCGACGAGTTCACCTGGGCCGAGCGGCGGGCGTTGGC
>NZ_JBGSXF010000400.1:0-2850 GCF_041751555.1 Persicitalea sp.
AACGGCCAGACCCGTGACGTTGATGAGGGAGAAGAAGGTCTGCCGCTGGAAGTTGCGGAAGGCGATTTTGAGGTAGTTGAAAAGCATATTTTTGTTCATATGTATGTGGCTGATCTTTATAAGTCAGCCGTTTGCTCAAAACCTACTCCGTTCGCAACGACTTTGCCGGATCTTCGTTCGCCGCTCGAAAAGTCAGCCAGCCAACGGTGAGTCCGCCAACCAGTAGCATGACTACAAAACACGCCAGCGGCCCGAGGACGCCCAATGTGATGCGGTGAGCGAATTCGTGCAAGAACAATTCTCCGGCTAAATAGCCCAGCGGCAGGGCGATGACCCCGGCGATGAGCAACAGCCGGACGAAACCACTCGATAGCAACAGGACGATCTGCGCCACGGTAGCTCCCATCACTTTGCGGATGCCCACTTCCTTGGTACGCATTTCGGTAGTGTAAGATACCATTCCCAGCAAACCCAGACAGGCAATCGACAGCGCTATCGCCACCAGCAAGCCAATGACGGATAGGTCATCGAGGTGCAGATGATGATTGTACAAAGCCTCGTCGGTCCATTCGTAAGTGAAAGGTTCGCGGGGGTAAAGCTCCTGCCAGGCTTTTTCCAATTCGGCCACCACGGCGGCTTTGCGGCGCGGATTCACTTTTACATTCAGGTAGTGAAACTCGTCGGGCCGATATTGCAGCAGCAACGGATTCAACGGGCGGGCCAGGTTTTGGTAGTTGAAATCCTGCAAAACGCCGGCCACCTGCACTTCGCTGCTGTCGCTCAGCCACAGGAGTTGCCCAACGGCTTCTTGCGGGCTTTTGAAACGCAGGGCGGTCACCGCTTTTTCGTTGATCAGCACAAAGCGCCCCGCCGAATCAGAAACCGAAAGCGGTAGGTTTCGACCAGCTATCAGCTTCAAGTCCATATTGAGCACATAGTTGGCATCCGTAAAATGGGCGTCTGTGGGGATGTAATTTTGAAATTGGTCGGGAGAAACTTTCAAGTATCTCGCATGAAATCCCAGGGGTTGAAGGGTGGCGCCGACCCTTTCCACGTCCGCCAGTTGGCTCATTTTATCGGCTACAGGACGATAATTTTGCGGCGAAACGGGAATATTCAGGCTATTGTCCCGGTCGAAACCGTAGGAAGCGGTAGCCATGTGCCGAAATTGCTGGTACATCACCGTGACGAATACCATGAACACCAGCGACACTACGAACTGCACCACCATCAGCCCCTTGCGCAGTCCCATGCCCCGGAAAAGACTCTCGCCAAACCGACCCCGCAGTACATTGGCGGGCTGATAGCTCGACAAAATTCGGGCCGGAGCGATTCCCGCCAGGATCCCGGTCAGCAGCGCGAAGCCCAGAAAGTACGCCCATAGCGTCGGGTCGAATTCGATGCCTTCGGTCATGCGGCGGATGGGCGACAGGGTTGCCTTAAAAATATAGGCTAATCCCAGCGCGAAGATGGCCAACATGACCGACTCGGTCAGGAACTGTCCGACGATTTGCTTTCGCTGCGCCCCGGCCACCTTGCGGACGCCCACCTCGCGGGCGCGGCTCAGCGAACGGGCGATGGTAAGGTTGACGTAGTTGAATCCCGCCAGCAACAGAATTACTAACGCCAGGCTAGCGGGGCCCAGCACACTGCCCCAGGTAGGTTCCCAGGTACTTTTGCTCAGTTGTTCGCGGGCGGGAGAAAGGCTCGAAAGTACCTGCGACCGCAACGAGTAGGTTTGATCGGTTTGTGGCCCGAGGGCTTGGGTACCTAGTTTGGAAAGGCTGGCCAGGGCACCGTCGAGGGCGCGGCGCGGGGTATCCTCACGGAGCAGCACGTAGGTATAGGAAGAAGCATCCCAATGGCTGCGCCAGCTATTGAGTTGTGGACTTAACTTTTGGCTTTGCTCCAGCGCCGACACAGTAGCCATCGAAGCCAGCAGATCGAATTTCAGGTGTGATTTATTGGTTTTGGTATCCAGCACGCCCGTGATGGTGAACATCCCCTGATTTTTCAGCGTCAGCACTTTCCCCAGCGGACTGGCCGCTCCGAAGAAACGCTCGGCGGTACGGTCGGAGATGACGACCGTACGCGGGGCCACGGCGGGTTGACCGGAGATAAACCGAAAGCCGAACAAATCGAAAAAAGAGCCATCCGCAAAAGCCCCGTTGACCGAAAACGATTTGGCGTCGGTCGTAACTTCATTGCTCAGCCCATAGTAGATCCGGGCCGTTTTCTCGACAAAACCGTACTGCGATTCCAAAACCGCGCCCAGTGGCAGCGGAGAGGTGGCCACAACCTCTTTTCCGCCATCTTTCATCGTTACGTCGGTCAGAACCCGGTAAGTGCGGTTAGGATAAGGATGAAATTTATCGTAGTCGAAGGCGTCTTTTACCAGGACCAGCGCTAATAAGCAGACCATCATACCCGCTGACAGGCCAAAGATATTGATGAAGGAAAACAGCTTGTGTTTCCAGAAGTTGCGGAGGGCTATTTTTAGGTAGTTGGAAAGCATAATTCAAATATCGTTTTGAAGGTTCGGACAGGCGCTGCTGCGAACCTATGTGTCCGCCCGATGTTGCCAGACTGCACGAAAAAACCTATGCCTGATTTTTAATTTTCTGACTATCAGTACTTAAAATAAAATACCAATAAAAAAACTGACCGAATCCGAACACTTGGATTCGAAATCGGACAGTTGGAAGATGATCTTGGGCAGGTTTCACTAGCTAATCTTCCGCACCACTTACTTTGCCCGTTTGTACCTCCAAAAACTCAGTGCTTAAAATGCCGCACCCCCGTCGTTACCATCGCTACCCCATTAGCGTCGCAATAAGCGATGGAATCCTT
>NZ_JBGSXF010000401.1:0-2455 GCF_041751555.1 Persicitalea sp.
CAATTTCAAAATCTCCGTTTGTTTATTGACAACTTTTCTACTTTGGAGTTGCGATTCTCAACAGAACACCGATCAAAAATTATTTAATGGTGACGACTTAGCGGGTTGGTCTGCGGCTAATCCAAAGTACTGGTCGGTGGAGGACGGTGCTATCGTGGCCAATGCGCAGGCAGAAGTACCCAGAAATGAGTTTCTCTGGTCCGACACGGAAGTGAGGGACTTTTATCTAAAAGCTGAAGTACTGATGGAGCGCAACGAAGGAAACGCGGGAATCCAGTTTCGCTCTACCAAAGCGGACTCGACCGGACAGGCGCTCGGCTACCAAGCCGACATGGGCAAGGGCGTGTGGGGACGATTGTACCATGAACACGGACGACAAAAGCTTTTTTGGTCAGATCGCGGTGAGCAGGCCGTGAAGCCCGGCAAGTGGAACACTTACGAAATACTGGCCGTAGGCGACCGCATTTGGACAGCGATCAACGGCAGGCTGGCGGTGGCGGTCAGGGATACTGGCGGCGACGAAGCGGGCTATATTGCCTTGCAACTACACGCTGGGCCACCCCAAACGGTGCGGTACCGGATCAAAGAATTTTTGAAAAATCCAAAGGTCGAACTGGCCGGGATGGGCGAGAAGACATTGAACGAGAAATTGGAGATTCCGATGGACAAACAATAGGTTGTCAAGGTGACAACCAGTAGCGCAGAGAGGCTTTTGCCTGCGCTATTCTTTTGAGCAGAGTGGCGCATTCAAAATCCTGAGGCCAATCAAGTCAAGACGCCTAACGAAGCCGATCCCAGCGATCGGTCACTATCACCCGAAGGGGTGGATTGCGCCATGAGTGGCTGTACGCCAATGCCCTGAAATAGTCAGACGCTGGTGTTCCTGATTCCTCAGAACTTCCTGGATCGGAATCCGCTGGCGGTAGAGAATGAATAAGGGTTCGAAGAAAGAATGATGTTCGGCCGTATTATTTAATAAAAGCGTAGGAAATCACCTTCCCACCCTTTTGCTTTTTAACGTTAGGCGCAAATGGCTCACCTCGAAAAACTCAGCAAAAATGAATGAAAGAAGATTACCCTATAACTTGTCCTTAGGACTCATATTCCTGCTTTTCGGCTGCTTTATCATGCCCGAAACAGCCGAAAATGCTGAGTCAAAACCCAATATCCTGCTCATCCTCTCCGACGACCACAGCGTTCCTTACCTGGGAGTTTACGGGAACAAAGACCTGCAAACGCCCAATCTAGACAAATTGGCGATGGAAGGCGTGCTGTTCCAGCGGGCCTACACAACGGCCCCTCAGTGCGTGCCTTCCCGGTCGTCCATTCTCACGGGCCGGAATGTGATCGACATTCGCATGAGTCGGTTCTCGGCCCCGCTGCCGCGCGATGTTCCCACCATTCCCGAATTTCTGCGACCAGAGGGCTACTATACGGGTATTTGCGGCCGAAGCTACCACCTCGACGGCTCGGGCAAAAGACCCCCGGAAACGGACGAAGCCTTTGAGAAATACAAACTCACCACTTTTAAAGAAAGAGTCGATTACCTTAATTCTGGATCCGATGATAAAGTGCTGGGACAGTTCAAAGAGTTTCTGGATCAGGTGCCGGGCAAAAAGCCCTTTTTCATGTGGATGAATTACAGCGACCCGCACCGTCCGTTTACCGCCGATTCTTTTGAGCCCGATCCCAAAAGCCTGCGCGTACCGGAAGGCATGCCCGATACCGAAGAAGTGAGAAAAGGTCTCGCTCAACATCTCGGCGAAATTATGCGACTGGACAGTCACGTAGGCGAGGTACTTCAAGAATTGGAAAAGCGGGGCGTCGCCAAAAATACCGTAGTCATATTCATGGGCGATAATGGCGCGGCTCTGCTGCGCGGCAAGGGCACCCTCTACGATTTGGGCATTCATGTGCCGCTCATCGTGGCCGGGCCAGGCGTGAAGTCGGGCCTTTCTACTGACGCCCTGGTTTCCGGTATCGACATCGCTCCAACCGTTTTGGCCCTGGCCGGAGTCGATGCCCCCACTGCCATGACCGGACAAAGCTTCCTGCCCGCGCTACGCGGACTGAACCACGCAGGTTCCGAGTACATTTTTGCCAGTCGGGTGCCTCATGGGTCTAGTTTGCCGATGAACACCGGAGCGTTCGACTTAGCCCGGACGGTATTTGATAAAAAATACAAACTGATCTACAACACCCTGTGGCAGTTGCCCTACTCCCCGGTGGATTTTAACAACCATCCTTTATGGCAAGATCTCATCGCCAGGAAGAAAAACGGAAAGCTGGACGCCAAATACGCCAAAACTCTTTTCGCAGAACCCAGGTCGATGTTTGAGCTGTACGATTCGGAAAGCGACCCGCACGAAATGAACAATCTCAGCGGCAAACCCGAATACGCTGAAACAGAACACCGTCTTAAAGCGAAGCTGCACGAATGGATGATCGTCAATCA
>NZ_JBGSXF010000402.1:0-2112 GCF_041751555.1 Persicitalea sp.
TTTCTCCTATTGAACTACCAACCGCAAATCCTTCGACTTCACCCTTACTTTCAGCCAATCCTCCATGCGTTTGGTTTCGCGGGATGAGGGGCGTTTGGTGAATTTGGCGTAAGCGAGGTAAGCCGTGTCAGCCTTGGCGGTTTTGAGGTTGAAGATAGGCGACATCGTGAGCGAGAATTCGTCGATATTGGGGTACTGCACCTTTATTTCCTGGCCGATGTCTCCCGATTGAGTGTTGATGGTACGATATCGGGCAATTTCTTTCTCGAGCATGTCGATGCGAGCGTCCTTGTTCTGCACCAGTTCCTCGTTTTTCTTGTATAAATCTTCCAAAATTCCCGTCCGCAGGTTGGTGTTGAACTCATCGAGCATGTGGGCATTGACCTCGTTGTAGTTCTGTCGGACGATCAACCGTGTGTTGCCAAGGCCGTACTTGGGAAGTTGCTTGCTTATCTTCCTTATTTGGCTGCTATCGAGTGTTTGGCCGATGCAGGTAATAACAATGCTGGAAGTATCGGGCCGATACACGAGTTGCTGATTGATAATTTGCGTAGCCGGTGTGTTGATCTCTGCTTCCACAAAGTCGCGCGCTTTTCTTTCGAAAAAACTTTTACGCACCACGTTGGCCGCCAGAAAGACGCTGGGAACGGCAGTGGCCAGCACAAAAAACCCGACCCACAGCTTTACCCGGCGGTCAGTAGCGTCATCCACGTAGTGGCGAGTCTTGAAACGCAGGTACTTGACTATTAGAAAAGTAGAGAGTGTAATGAACACACAATTGATCGAAAACAAGAAGAACGCCCCGATGAAGAAATTCCACTGCCCGGTGGCGATACCGTAGCCTGCTGTACAGAGGGGCGGCATGAGCGCCGTGGCGATGGCTACACCCGGAATAGCATTACTCTTATCCTGGCGGGTGCTGGCAATAATCCCGGCAAAACCACCAAAAAGGGCGATTAGCACATCCCAGAGCGTGGGAGAGGTACGGGCCAGAATCTCCGTATGGGCATCGTCGAGTGGAGTGATTAGAAAGTAAACCGTCGAAGAAAGCACACTGATTCCGGCGGCGATCCCCAGGTTTTTCAAGGCGCGGCGGATTAAGTCAAGATCCAAAATCCCCACGCCCAGCCCCACGCCGATGATTGGTCCCATGAGCGGCGAGATCAACATGGCCCCGATGACCACAGCGGTCGAGTTCACATTGAGACCAATGGAGCAGATGAAGATCGCGCAGATCAGAATCCAGAGGTTGGTTCCCCGGAAGGTGACACCCCGCTTGATGTCCTCTATTACCTCCTCCTCATCGGCTTTGCCTTCTTCCAGATTGAAAAGATGATAGACGAAGCCCCGCACGTATCGGAGGAAAATGGAAGTACTGAAGGATGACCTGGGTTCACTCATAGCGGCGAAAACAGAAAATATATGCTGAGGCCAAAGATAAATACTTATATATTTGATAACCTACAAAGCAAGATACCCCTTCCAATCTAACTCCAATAATTGATGGATCTGTTTACCGTAATTGCCCTGCTCACCACTATTTGTGCCCTGTTTGCTTACGTCAATTTCCGTTACCTAAAACTACCCACCACCATTGGCCTCATGCTCATCGCGCTGCTGGCCTCCATCGGCATTCTGATCGTAGGGCAGTTTAGCCCGACGGTACTTGCGGGCGTTAAGAGCCTCGTGAGCGAGATAGACTTCCCCCAAGTACTTTTGGAAGTGATGCTGAGTTTCCTGCTTTTTGCCGGGGCCTTGCACACTGATATGGCTCTTATGCGCGAGCAAAAGTGGAGTATCCTGAGTTTCGCCACGCTGGGTGTGCTGATGTCCACCTTTCTGATTGGGGCGTTATTTTTTTACATCATGCCGCTGATCGGTTTCCCGTTGCCGTTCATTCACTGTCTGCTACTGGGGGCGCTGATTTCACCCACCGACCCTATTGCGGTGCTGGGGATTTTGAAGGAAGCCAAGATTCCCAAAAATCTGGAAATCGTCATTACGGGCGAGTCGCTGTTCAATGACGGTGTAGGGGTAGTTATTTTCCTGACCATTCTGGAAGTAGCCACCCTGGGCGTCGATCAGGTAACACCCGGCGAAGTGGCGTTGCTG
>NZ_JBGSXF010000403.1:0-15562 GCF_041751555.1 Persicitalea sp.
TGTTTGCAAGGTAGTTTGAAGCCACTCCGGGCAGCTGGACTTCCGTCTGTGAACTACCCAGTACCAGCGTCCGCTCCGCATCAGCAGGGATTTTCGCCCCCAGGCCCAGCGCCAGGCTCTCGTGTTCGTTGAAGTGCAGGAAGGGCTGGTTTTTCAGCCGCAGCGAGTTGTCGTAGGCTATAAAGTTCATGTTGCCGCGCAGTGTGAGGCGCTGGTTGGGGTAGGCCGTACCAATTCCTACCTTCACATTGACTGTGTCGCCAAGTACCAGGCCGTCGTTGACGGCGACTTTGGCTTTATAACCTAGGGCTGTGGCTCGTTGAAGGAAGTTTTGATTGGAACCTATAGCATCTGAACCGTGACCAAAAAAAGAATTATCGCTTCCGGTAAAATTCACCAATCCAGCATCTTTCCCTACACAGGTATTGCTGCTGCCACTGCTGTTTAATTTTCCTGCATCATGGCCCAAGCAGGTATTGTGATCCCCCGTAGTGTTTCTGTCACCAGCCCCATCAGTTATAAATGTGTTGTGATGTCCGGTGGTGTTGCTTCTACCAACTTGATCACCTATGAAACTGTTAAAGTATCCACTCGTATTTTTGCCGCCTGATTCAGTACCTGTAAATGTGTTTCCATACCCAGTGGTGTTTAGATATCCTGTATGATAGCCAATGAAGGTGTTTCCTCCTCCTCGATTGCTATATCCAGCCCCGTTTCCTAAAAAAGAATTATAATTTCCTGTACTATTATACCCTGCTTGGTAGCCCATAAATGCATTATAGCCTCCGCCGATATTGCCGAATCCAGCCTGATAACCTACAAATGAGTTTTCGGTTCCTATGGTGTTACTGAATCCAGCACTTCGACCCATAAATGTGTTATTGCTCGCGGTAGTGTTGGACTGTCCGGCATCCGTTCCTACAAACGTGTTGTCATGGCCCGTTGTGTTATAATAACCAGCCGCCGAACCTATGAAAGAATTTAACCCACCAGTGGTGTTGCTATACCCGGTTTTTTGGCCAAGGAATGTGTTAAAGCCACCGGTCGTATTGTAGCGTCCTGAAAGGTTACCCGTAAAGACATTGTTGTCGCCGGAGGTGATGTCTTTGCCCGAATCAAAACCAACGAACACGTTAAAATTAGCAGCATCAGCGTTCGAATAGAAGTTGCCCGGCCCGGCCACCACGTTTCCGACCCCAGTTCCTCCGCCGGGCAGTGGGGTCGAGGAGGTAAGTACAGTATTCTGCTGCCCGATAGAAGGCTGAGTCAACAACAAGATTATTGACAGGGGAAATATCGTGATATTTTTCATAAAAAGCAGGTTTTGTAAGTGAAAGTGTATGTTGTATAATTAGTTGCGTGCAAGAAGGATACTTTAAAGATAAAAAATATTTAGCTGTAAGCCAGATATTTTGAGTAAGCGGTAGCTTGGTTCGAGAAATTGCAATCCTGCCACTTATTTCCAAACTTTGACCCCAAATAACCTTTTGTACTTTGCTCACATGAAGAAATCCCTACTGCTCCTGCTGTTTTCCGTCCTTTTTATCCACCCGAAAACTACCCACGCCCAAACCAAACCCGAATTCCTGCGCCTGAACGCCACGCAGCAGAGCTGGGTCGATTCAGTATTCAAGAGCCTGACCCCCGACGAGCGCATCGCGCAGCTCATCATGGTGGCAGCCACCTCCGATGTCGAGCGGTCACTCATCGGTACCGAACGGAGCAACCCGGATTACGTCAAGAAGTTGATTCGGGAGAACAAAGTCGGCGGGGTGGTTTTCTTCCAGGGCGGGCCGGTGCCACAGGCGCGGCTGACCAACGAGTTCCAGTCGCTTTCGAAAGTACCCCTGCTGGTAGCGATGGACGCCGAATGGGGCCTTGCCATGCGCATCGACAGCACCGTGCGCTATCCCTACCAGATGACGCTGGGCGCGATGCAGGGCCACGACGATTTGATTTTCGATATGGGAGCGCAACTGGCGCGGCAGATGCGCCGGCTAGGCGTCCACATCAACTTCGCCCCCGTGGCCGATGTCAACAACAATCCCGACAACCCGGTCATCAACTTTCGGTCGTTCGGCGAGAATAAGTACCGCGTGGCCGAAAAGGCCCTGGCTTACATGAAGGGGATGCAATACAACGGCTTACTGACCAGCGCCAAGCATTTCCCCGGCCACGGCGACACGGGCACCGACTCGCATTACAGTTTGCCGTTGATTCCCAAAGGGCGTGCCCAACTCGACTCATTGGAACTCTACCCGTTCAAGGTACTTATCGACAATGGTTTAGCGGGAACGATGATTGCCCACCTGAGCATTCCGGCCCTGGACGCTACGCCCAATCTACCCTCTACCCTATCCAAGCCCATTGTCACCCGGCTGTTGCAGGATGAATTGGGTTTCAAAGGTTTGATCTACTCCGACGCCATGAACATGAAAGGCGTGACCAAGTACTTCTCCGACGGCAAGGCCGACGCGATGGGCCTGGAAGCAGGGATGGATCTGCTGGAATTCACCGAGGACGTGCCCAAGGCCATCACCGAAATCAAAAAAGCCATCGCGGAAGGTACTTTGACCCAAGCTGACATCAACGCCCGCTGCTACAAGGTACTTCAGGCCAAAGCCTGGGCCGGTCTGGATAACTTTCAGCCGATTAAGCAGGAAAATCTCTACGAAGACCTCAACCCCGCCGCCGCCGACCTGACCAACCGTCTGCTCACCGAGAAAGCCCTGACAGTATTGAAAAACGATGGCAACTTGCTGCCTCTGCGCCGCCTGGACAGCCTGAAAATCGCTGCCATTTCGCTGGGGGCTGATTCGACAACGACCTTTCAAAGTACCCTGAACTTGTACACCAATATTGACTCGTACAGCCTACCCCGAAACCTTACCGCCGAACAACTGGCCGCGCTGGACGCCAAGATGAGCGAATACGACCTGCTGCTGGTGGGCGTGCATCAGTACAGCATTTCGCCCCGAGCCAACTTCGGGATGACGGGCGAAATGACGGTCGCGCTGGACAAACTACTTGCCACAGGAAAGGCAGCCATAACGCTTTTTGGCAATCCTTATGTGCTGGATAAGCTCGACAACATCCAGCGGGCGAAGGCGATCGTGATGGCCTACCAACTCACGCCCTACACCGAGGACCTTTCGGCGCAATTGATATTTGGGGCTATTCCCGCCGAGGGCCGATTACCCGTAACTGTCAACTCATCGTTTTCTTACGGCGCAGGAATAACTACCCCCGATTTGAAACGATTGAAGTACACCATTCCCGAAGAAGTGGGCCTGGACTCCAAATGGATAACGTACAAAATCGACTCCATAGCCAACTACGCCATCGCCCAGCAGGCTACCCCCGGCTGCGTGGTGCAACTCGCCAAAGACGGTAAAGTGTTTTTCCGCAAAGCCTATGGCCAGCACACCTACGAAAGCGACAAGAAAGTTGAGCTTAACGACCTCTACGACTTCGCTTCCGTCACGAAGGTGACGGCCTCTACTCTAGCCCTGCTGAGCCTGTACGACCAGAAGAAGTTCGACCTCGACGCCACAATGAAGGACTACCTACCCTTTCTCGCCAAATCCAACAAGGCCGACCTGCCCTGGCGCAAAGTACTCACCCACAGTGCCAGACTTAAATCCTGGATTCAATTCTGGCGCGAAGCCCAGAAACCCGACGGTAGCTGGAAGAAAAAAACGTTCAGCACCACCAAGTCCGCGAACTACCCGACTTCCGTCGTGGGCGACAGTCTCTTTATCCGTAAAAACTTCCGCACCGTCATCGAGAAATCCATCAAAGACTCGCCGCTCAATCCCGAAGAGGGCTACGTGTACAGCGACCTGTCGTTTATTCTCTACCCTACCGTCGTCAAGAACATCACGGGCGTGGATTTTGAGGATTATCTTAAAGGGAATTTCTACCAACCAATCGGAGCCAATTCACTCACTTTCAACCCCAAGCGTTTCTACAAGCTGGACCAAATAGTCCCCTCCGAGCGCGACACCTTCTTCCGCATGACGCAACTGCACGGCCAGGTCCACGATGAGGGCGCGGCGATGCTGGGCGGCCTCAGCGGCCATGCCGGACTGTTCGGTAACGCCAACGATTTGATGAAAATCATGCAGATGTACCTGCAAAACGGCTACTACGGCGGCAAGCAGTACATCAGCCGTGATGCCATGTTCGAGTTCACGCGCTACCAGTACCCTGAACTGGGCAGTCGCCGGGGCATCGCCTTCGACAAGCCCAGCTTCCAGTACACGGGCAACGCGCCGCGCTACGCCAGTCCGGCCAGCTTCGGTCACACGGGTTACACGGGCATTATGGTTTGGATGGACCCAACCTACAACCTGGATTTCGTCTTCCTCTCCAACCGCGTCTATCCCACGCGGGAGAATACGAAGCTCTACACGCTGAATATCAGAACGTCGATTATGGATGCGGTGTACGAGGGGTTGGGGATGAAGCAGCGGGCGGTGGTGCCGTGAGGGGATAATCTCTTGCAGAATAATTGCTAATTTTGGAGAGCGAACCTGATAAGAACTCAGAAAAGTTCTATCCTAATATAAATCAACGCAACTTATGGATCTGCTGATAAAGGAAGAAACCCTTAAAAGGGCCGAAATGACTGCTGAGGAACTGGTGATTGAGATCGCGGTTCACCTGTACGATACAGAACGCCTTTCGATGGGTCAGGCCCGGAACCTTGCCCAATTGGATCAGTTGTCATTTCAAAAAGAATTGGCTAAGCGAAATGTTTTTATCAAGTATGAGGTGGAGGATCTTCAAATCGACTTGGAGAATCTTAAAGAATTTAACAAAAGGAAGTCCTCCTAATGGTTATCGTCAGCGATACTTCCATTATCACAAATCTTATTCAGTTAGATCAGTTGTCGCTTCTGGAAAAGCTCTACGGGGAGGTGGTGATTCCAAAAAGGGTTTTGATTGAGTTGGCTAAAATACCGGAACAAGCAGAAATAATTGAGAATACTCAGTGGCTATCCATACAATCAACCTCTGATCAAGCGACTTACGATCAATTGAAAAAACAACTCGACGAAGGAGAATCAGAAGCCATTGCACTTGCCCTTGAGTTGAAGGCAGATTTATTACTTCTAGACGAGCGGAGAGGACGTAGCGTCGCCAGGCAGCACGGCATTTTGATTTCAGGTTTACTGGGCGTCATAATTGAAGCTAAATCAAAAGGCTACTTAAACAAGGTGAAACCTTTGCTGGACAAACTCAATTTGGACATCGGCTTTTGGATTAGTCCGAAACTGTATCAAGATGTCCTTCAAGTAGTCAATGAATTGTAGCTGAGCCGTTTTAATTCCTCTATAAACGGTTGTATCCCGCGCGGGAGAAAACGAAACTCTACACGCTGAATATCAGGACGTCGATTATGGATGCAGTGTACGAAGGGTAATGACGGGGGAAGACGGCGATCAATGTCCATTGGGCCCGACTGTTAATAGCAAGCGAAATGATACAAATGCTTTGCACCCCGTAGGGGCCGAATCCTACGGGATGTTGGCGATCAATTACCAACCCATAAAGACCCATCACTACCATAACCATGAAGTTTATTCTTCTCATTATATTACTACTATTCTTCTCCGCCTGCCGTCAGGAATCAACTACTTCCGACGCGCAGCCTCCGGCCCGATTTGAACAAGAAACCACCCTCGCCCAGGAGATCGTAAAATACGCCCAAACCCTGCGGGATATTCCTTACAAATACGCCACGAGCGACCCGGAAGTTGGGTTCGATTGTTCGGGCTTTGTTAACCACGTGTACGGGCAATTCGGGGTTGAAGTGCCGCGCAGTTCGGTCAATTTCAAGGAAGCAGGCCCTACCGTCCTGCTGGCTGAGGCCGAGCCGGGCGACATCGTGCTTTTCACGGGCACCAATCCCGACAACCGCCGAATCGGGCACTTGGGCATCGTCGTCAAGAACGACGAAGACGGCATAAACTTCATCCATTCCACTTCGGGCAAGCAGTATTCCGTGGTTCTAACCCCACTTTTGGGCCACTACGAAAGGAGATTCGTGAAGGTGATCCGGGTACTTTGACCAGTCTCATTCTTTACCCCCACACCAATGACCAACCAAATCTGATGCGACTTGGCTCAATGACCTGTTCAAAGAATCGCTGCAAGAAGCCTGGAACGAAAACTTGCCCTGATTTCTCGTCTGGTTTTGCCGGTTGACTCTTGCCCGGAAGTGGGTTGGTGTGAGTATCCGATCGGCCCTTTCTTCTTTTACTCCGGGATGACACAACCGTCTATCCTGAATTAAAACATCGCCTAACCTTGTAACCTATGAAACGCATTATTGCGCTGGTCACGCTGGCTGTTCTATTATTGAACACCCGTACTTTTGCCCAGGCTGAACTATGTCAAGGCGCCTATTTTACCGAAGAACAAGGCGCGGCTTTTCTAGAAGGACGTGTTCCTGCTTCCCGTGCTGAATGGGAAAAGCGGGCGGCCCAGATCCGGGCCAATATGCTGGAAGGGATGGATCTGTTGCCCTTGCCCCCCAAGCCTGGTTCGCCACCAATCATCCACAGCCGCCGGGAAATGAATGGCTACACGGTCGAGAATGTGGCCTTCGAAAGTATGCCCGGTATCTTCGTGACGGGCAATCTTTACCGCCCTACCCAAAAGCTAACTTCGTACGCAGCGGTACTCTGCCCGCACGGCCACGGCACTGACCCGCGCTTTACTGATCCGGCCCAGATTCGCTCCGCGATGATGGCCCGGATGGGAGCCATTGTGCTGACGGTGGACATGATCGGCTACGGGGATTCCAAACAGAGCGAACACAAAATCCCCAAAGCCCTTAAACTCCAAACGATAAACGGCATGCGTGCCCTCGACTACCTGCTATCACTGCCTGGGGTGGACCCAGAGCGAGTCGGCGTGACCGGCGAATCCGGCGGCGGCACACAAACCTTCATCCTGGCGGCCCTCGATGAGCGCGTGAAGGTATCGGTTCCCTGCGTCATGGTGTCGGCGCATTTTTTTGGCGGCTGCGTCTGCGAGAGCGGGATGCCAATCCACAAGAAAGGCGATTTCCAAACCAACAACGTCGAAATCGCCGCCCTGGCCGCACCGCGCCCGATGCTGCTCATTTCCGATGGCGGCGACTGGACCGCCAACGTCCCCAACGTAGAGTTTCCACACATTCAAAAAATATACGCCCTGTACGACCAGAAAAATAAAGTGGAGAATGCCCATTTCGCCGACGAAAAGCACGATTACGGCCCATCGAAGCGCAAAGCCATGTACCCTTTCATGGCCCGGTACCTCAAACTGGACCTTGGTCAGATTACCGACGCCTCAGGAGCGATTGACGAAAATCTGGTAAAAGTACTGCCCCGCGCCGACCTGGAAGTGTTTACGGCCGCACATCCACGTCCCGATCGGGCGATAGTGGGCGGCGAGGCGGTTATGGGCCTTTTGAAGTAGTGCGCCCCATCGCTTACTGCTGAATCCGGGCCAGTTGGGTATTTATACCGATCGTTTTTAGTTTGTTATGTATTTCCTGCTGCTGGGTTACGTCCATGTGCCAGTCCCGGCTTATTACGTCGTAGCCTTCGGGCGTAAACAGGGTTTTCTCAAAATGGATAATGGCCCACCGCTTGTCGGAACTCAGGTGCAGGATTTCCCACTTGCTCTTCACCAAACTTAGAAGCCCTTTGCCTCGCCAGACAAATGAGGTATTAGTCGCGTCCGTGGGCGTATCAAAGCCGACAATGCTTTTCTGTTTGCCATTTTTTGTAAAAACTACCTCGTCGTGCAACCCCGTGACTGCACCACGCTTGCCATAGCGGTAGTTGAAGGTGGGATTGAGCTTATCCCCTTTCAGCCACATCGGAAAGTCTGAATAATGGATGTACCATTTGCCTTCAAGATCGGTTAGTTGTACACGCATTGCTCCTTTTGTTTGTTCCACTATCGTTGATTTGGGGAATTTATCCTACTCCCATCTTATGAAAAGACTGCTTTTATTTATTCTATTGATTTGCGGGCCGGTGCAGGCCCAGAATTTCTCTACTGCCAAACCCTGGACGTATTGGTGGTGGATGGGAAGTGCCGCCAACGAACGCGACATCACAGCTCAATTGGAAGGGTTTCAGAAAGCGGGGTTGGGAGGCGTCCACATCATTCCCATCTACGGCGTAAAAGGCTTCGAAAGTGAAATTCTGCCTTTCCTTTCCAAAGACTGGCTCACTATGATGCAGTTCACCGTGCGCGAGGGCAAGCGACTGG
Source organism: Persicitalea sp. (assembly GCF_041751555.1). Classification (NCBI taxonomy): domain Bacteria; kingdom Pseudomonadati; phylum Bacteroidota; class Cytophagia; order Cytophagales; family Spirosomataceae; genus Persicitalea; species Persicitalea sp. The sequence goes on from NZ_JBGSXF010000403.1 coordinate 8,278, forward strand.
GCTTAGGCGTGGACCTGACTACCGGGACGGGCTGGCCGTTTGGCGGCCCCACCGTAACGCCGGACATCGCCGCCCGTGCCATGTCGGTCAACGACGGTAAAATTGAGGTGAAACCCACGGGGCAGAAGGTAAAACGAGCGGCACCAGGGGGCGAAGGCCTTGTACTCGACCCGTTTCATCCTACGGCCATGAAAAACTACCTGACCTGGTTCGATTCCACGTTGCTCAAATCCGGCGAGCGGCCCAGGGCCATGTACAACGATTCGTATGAGGTGTACGGGGCTAACTGGACCATTGATTTTCAGCAGGAATTCCGCAAGCGTCGCGGGTACGATCTTGGTAGCCAGCTTAGTTTGCTCACCGATACCACTTCGGCTCTTCCCCCTCGCCTAGTGCGAATCGACTACCAACAAACTATTGCCGAACTGCTCCTGGAACGGTACGCAAAACCCTGGACGCAGTGGAGTACCCAAAATGGCTTCCTGACCCGATATCAAGCGCACGGATCGCCGGGCAATCTGCTGGACCTGTACGATGCGGCCGCTATTCCCGAAACGGAATCTTTCGGCACCAGTCGTTTCTCTATCCCCGGCCTTCGCATCGACCCTGATTATTCCATTGATCAATTCGGCACGCCTAATCCACTAGCAATGAAGTTTGCGTCGTCGGCAGCTCACTTCTCGGGCAAGCCACTCGTCAGTTCCGAAACGGGAACCTGGCTGGCCAATCATTTCAAGGTTGCGCTGTCGCAGGTCAAGCCGCAAATCGACGAGCTTTTCACGGCTGGCATTAACCATATTTTTTACCACGGTACTACTTACTCGCCGCCTTCGGAAGCTTATCCCGGCTGGTTGTTTTACGCGTCGACCCACTTTGGGCCCACATCCCATTTTGCCGGACAATTTCCGCTGTTGAACCGGTACGTGGAGAATTGCCAGAAATTATTGCAAAGCAGCAAACCTGATAACGAAGTGCTGGTCTATTTCCCGATCCACGATCTGTGGGCTACGCCAGCCGTCTCGGGAGGTGGCGTGCACCTGCTGGAAGTTCACCACGTGGACCGCTGGCTGCTGAAACTACCCTTCGGACAGCTTGGCGAAAAACTCTGGCAAAGCGGCTTCTCGTTCGATTACGCGTCGGACCAGCAACTGACCCGGCTCAAAGTAGAAAAAGACGGCCGTATAAATTCGGGGCACAGTATCTACAAAACGATCTTTATTCCGGCCAGTACTTTTATGGCTGAATCGACCCTGGTAGAATTGCAACGACTGGCCGACGCGGGGGCCAGAATCATTTTTGAAGATCATACTCCATCACAGGTGACGGGATTTGAAGGCAACGTTCGACGGAAGCAGAATTTTGTCAAATCGGTAGCTCGACTCGTTGGGCGGAAGTCGGTTTCTGTTGCAAAAAACTGGCAAGTAGCACTTGTCGATGCGGGGGTAGTTCAAGAAAAAATGGCCGAAAAAGGGTTGACCTTTATCCGTAAAACGTACGAAGGCAAACCCTTATACTTCGTCGCCAATGTCAGCGCTACCTATCGACAGGGCTGGCTCACGCTGGGTAAGGGTAAGGGTACTTACTACACGCGTTACGATCCGTTGACGGGCGAAGAAATAGCAATACCCGTACGTCAGCGCGGAAATACTTCCGAGCAGTTTTTATCTTTAATTCCCGGCCAGTCCTGTTTCCTGAAAGCGACGGCCACTAAACCCACTGCCCCGGCCGATGAATCGCCAGCGAAGGCTTTGCCGATCGACGGTATCTGGACGGTGACCTTTCTGAAAGGCAAGCCTGCCCTACCCGACCGGGTTTCGGTGTCATCGTTGAAATCCTGGACTACCTTTGCTGATTCAGCAGACTATTTTTCGGGTACCGCATTATACACTCTGTCGTTTGAAATACCCGAAAATATCTCTGACCAAAATGATCTGGTACTTGATCTGGGTGATGTCAGGGAATCTGCATCAGTCAGGCTAAATGGGCAATCCATCGGCACGGTCTGGAGCATTCCTTTCCAAATAAAACTACCCCTTGGGCTCTTGCAAAGGGGAAGTAATTCGCTGGAAATTGAGGTCAACAACCTATCGGCCAACTACATGCGGCTTCGGGATGGTCAGGCCCCGGACTGGAAGAAATTCTACGACACCAATATGGTCGATATCACATACACCAAATTTGACGCCTCCCATTGGGAGCCCATGCCCTCCGGGCTGTTGGGTCCGGTGCGAATTTTGTATCGGTAAAAACCATCTGCTTACCAACAAACACCCAACCGATGGCCCACGACCACGATCATTCCCACGACGATATAGAAATACTAGAGCAAGGCGACACGCCAGTTGCCGCAGCCCTCACCCACGAAAAAAGATCTCGGCAACCCTGGCGCGTTTACCTCCCGGCTATCACTAGCTTGGTGCTGTTGCTGTTGGGCCTCGCGCTGGATCAGTTCGATGCGGCCTGGTTCGTCGATCCGTGGCGGTTCCTGCTGTACGTCGTAGCTTACTTGCCCGTGGGCTGGCCCGTTCTGCGACGGGCCTGGAGTAGGATTCTGCACAAAGATGTTTTCACCGAATTTTTCCTAATGGGCGTAGCGACGCTGGGAGCCTTTGCCATCCGTGAGTACCCTGAGGGCGTAGCCGTCATGCTTTTTTATACGATTGGCGAGTTATTTCAGGAATCCGCAGTGTTGCGGGCGCGGCGTTCGATAAAAGCCCTGCTCGACGTCCGGCCCGACGAGGTGACCGTCGTGCGGGATGGTAAGTATCAGACTATCAAAGCTGCCGACGTAAAAGTGGGCGAAACGGTGCAAGTCAAGCTGGGCGAGAAAGTAGGACTCGACGGCATCATGCTTTATGACAGCGGCTCATTTGACACAGCGGCGCTGACGGGCGAGAGCGTCCCGCGCACTATCAAACGCGGAGAGGCTGTGCTTGCCGGGATGATCAACCGCCAGTCGCTGGTGGAGATGAAAGTCACCACGCCTTTTCAGGATTCAAAGCTGTCGCGGATTCTTAAATTGGTGCAACAGGCTAGCGGTCGCAAAGCTCAGACGCAGGAATTCATCGCCCGTTTTGCCAAAATTTATACGCCCATCATCTGCGCTCTGGCCGTGTTAATCACGTTGCTTCCCTACTTTTTTGTGGGTGACTACATTTTCAGCGAATGGTTGTACCGGGGGTTAGTGTTCCTGGTGATCGGCTGCCCGTGCGCCCTGGTGATTTCGATTCCCCTGGGATACTTCGGGGGCATTGGGGCGGCTTCTCGGCACGGTATTCTGGTGAAGGGTTCTGTTTTTTTGGATTTGTTGACCCAGCTCAAAACCGTGGTCATGGACAAAACGGGTACGCTGACGAAGGGTGTCTTTGCGGTTCAAGAAGTAAAGGCTATAGGCATCGAGCGCCACCAACTCGCCCAATTGACCGCTGCTTTGGAAACCAAATCGACGCACCCGATTGCCACCGCCATTCTCGAATATGCAGGGCGGGGCGACGAGGTTTGGGAAGAGAAGAAAGAAAAAGTTTACGAATCGTATTCAGTCGAAGATGTAGAAGAAATCCCCGGCCACGGACTGAAAGGAACCGTGGAAGGCCGGGAAATACTGGCGGGAAACGCCAAACTACTTCGCAAATTCGGCGTTGCGTTCGATGAGGCTTTGACCAAAATCCCCTACACGATCGTGATGACCGCGCTGGACGGTAAATTTTCCGGGTACTTCACTATTGCCGACGAAGTCAAATCGGACGCGGCGGAAGTTATCAAAAACCTGAAAGGCATGGGCATCCGCACGGTCATGCTCTCGGGCGACAAATCGGCGGTAGTCGAGGAGGTAGGCCGCGCTGTGGGCGTGGACGAGTGGCACGGCGACCTGCTGCCGGAAGATAAGGTGGCGCAGGTCGAGCGGCTGCAAAAGGCTATGGCCGACAACCCAAAGGCGAAGCTGGCCTTTGTTGGTGACGGCGTCAACGACGCCCCGGTGGTGGCCCTGGCCGACGTGGGCATGGCGATGGGTGGCCTGGGTTCCGACGCCACCATCGAGACCGCCGACGTGATTATCCAAAACGACGAACCCGCCAAAATCGCCACAGCCATCGCCATTGGCCGCGCCACGCGTCGAATCGTCTGGCAAAACATCGCCCTGGCGATGGGCGTAAAAGCCATCGTGCTGATTCTAGGCGCGGGTGGTGTAGCGACGATGTGGGAAGCTGTTTTTGCCGATGTGGGCGTGGCGCTGCTGGCGATTTTGAACGCGGTTAGGGTACAGAATTTGAAGTTCGCTCAACGCTGAAAGCCTTTTAAACGCTGATAGAATCAAATAGGCTTCTTGGTGCAGGCAAAGGGAATTGGTAGCGAAATTTTCATCGTAAATATAAGCGGTAGTTTTGCCTTTTATTTACTTTTGAAGTAAGAAAACGGCAATTGCCTTCTATTCCGCTGCTTTCTCTCTCACTACATATTTATTTCCATCACTCATGCCAAAGGTCTTACTAAGTCTAAGTATTTTCCTCGCTTTTCTTTTCCTGTACTGGAATAGTTCAGAGCCGACACCCGCTCCTACCACCAATACTTACGCACAAATCCCTCTCTCCGACTCCCTGCCCAACGCCGAAAAATGGCCCGCTGAACTGGAAGTCACGCACTTCTCAGGCTCGGACCTCACACCAAGCCCGGCCTGCCTGGCCGTTGCGGCCACGGGCGAGGTCTATGTGGGGGTGGACATGATGGGCTCTTTGGGGAAAGAACCCGGTAAAGGAAGTATCGTAAAATTGGTGGACGCCGACAACGACGGCCAAATGGACAGCCACACTACCTTCGCTATGGTGGATAATCCGCGCGGGATCATCGCCAGGGGCAACGAGGTGTTCGTACTTCACACCGTTTTTGGGAAGGAAAGTGGCATTGCCGAGGGAATGGATTTGGTAGTTTTTGAGGATAAAAACCAGGATGGCGTAGCGGATGGGCCATCTAAACCTTTGATCCAACACATTAGCTCGCCTAAATTTCTGCAAAGCCGCGGAACCGACCACGCGACCAATGGCATCCGCATGGGCATCGACGGCTGGATTTACATCGCCGTGGGCGACTTTGGCTTTGTCAACGCCGAGGATCGCTCGGGCACGAAGCTTACGCAATTGGGCGGTGGCATCTTGCGCGTCCGGCCCGATGGCACCGAAATGGAGGTCTATACCCACGGTTTGCGGAATATTTATGACGTAGCCATCGATCCCTACATGGACATCTTTACGCGCGGCAACACCAATGACGGCGGCGGCTGGAACGTCCGCTTCATTCACCAGATTCAGTCAGGCGAATACGGGTATCCGGTACTTTTCAAGCACTTTACCGAAGAAATTCTGCCCGCTCTGGTGGACGTGGGCGGCGGTTCAGGAACGGGTTCGCTGTTCATAGACGATCCCACCTGGCCCGCGAAATACAACCACGTACCGATGATGGCCGACTGGGGCCGCAGCCAACTTTACATCCACCGCATAAAACCCGACGGGCCTTCCTACACCCAGCAGGAAGAGGAATTCATCAAGCTGTCGCAGATTTCCGATGTGGACATGGATGCCTCGGGGCGGATGTACCTGGCGGCCTGGGATCGGGCCGGCTATAAGGGAAATCCAGACAAAGGATTCGTCGTGCGGGCCGTGCCCAAGAACTGGACGTACAAAGCTTTCCCCAACGTCGCGGCCCTGTCGGTAGAAAAACTGGCCGACTTGCTAAAATCGGAAAGCGGCATCGCTCGGTTAGCGGCGCAACAGGAGATGCTCACCCGCTCCACCAATCAAACTACCACTGCCGCCTGGAAAATAGCGGCAGATAAAAATCTTCCTGACTACGTCCGGGTGGCCGGAATGTACACTTACGCGCAGGCAGCCGGAGCCGACGGAATCAGTAATTTGGTAAAACTTGCCGCCGAACCTACCATGCAAGAGTACGCACTTCGCGCCCTGGCCGACCGCAAGCCTTTCATCGAGAAAGTACCTCTGGAACCGTTTACCAAGGCCATGAACGATGCTTCTCCCCGCATTCGCGCGGCGGCTATCGTAGGCGTAGGACGGCTGGAACGCAAAGAGGCAGCATCAGCATTGCTGTCGGTGAAAGTACCCGCATCATTCGTCGCTCCCGTGGGTGATGCCGAAGGTCCCCATGCCACGCCCAACTCGGCTATCATCCTGCCGCATTTAGCGGTCAGGGCATTGGTAAAACTGAATGCTGTGGAAGCTTCCGTGAAGGCAATCGAATCGGAGAACTCTACACTGGCTCTATGGGCTTTGCGCTACATGCACGATCCAAAAGCAGTAAATGGATTAATGACTGCCTATCAGAAAACAACGGACGAGGCTCAAAAAAACATGATTCTGGGTACTTTGGCCCGGCTTTACCAAAAAGAAGCCCCCTATGACGGCTCTTGGTGGTGGAGTACTCGCCCCGACACCCACGGGCCGTATTATAAAACTTCAACCTGGGAATCGTCGCCCGCGATTAAGGAGTTTTTGGTAGGTGAATGGAAAAAATCGACTGACAAAAAACTCTATACTACTTTAAATGATAAGCTGCGCTTGGGAATCGCTGAATTTGGCACCAACGAGGTAGTTGCTGCTAAGGAAGAAGTGAAGATCGATTTTGACAAAATAAAAAACAAAAAGGGGCAGATCGGCGAAGCGTCCATCGAGGATGTGATGCTGGCCCTGGATAAGGTCAAGGGTGATCCCACCGTGGGCAAAAAGTTGTTCACAATGCAGGGTTGCGTCGCCTGTCACAGCATCAATAAGGGCGAGACGATGAAAGGCCCTTTCATGGGCCAAATCGGTTCTATTATGACTCGCGAGCAAATCGCCGAGTCTATTTTGAAACCCAACGCCTCCATTTCGCAGGGCTTCTCTACCGTCATGATTACAGCTAAGGGAAACAAGACCTACATGGGTTTTGTGACGGGAGAATCCGCCAATGAACTCACACTGCGCGACATCGCGGGGCAAGTGACTCGCATTAAAGCTTCCGATGTAGTGAAAAGAGAGGAAATGGAAAATTCGATGATGCCCGCCGGGCTGGCGAATGCGCTATCGTACGAAGAGTTTGCATCGCTGATCACCTTTTTGTCGCAGCAGAAGAAGTAGGCTGCCTAACTTCCCGAAAGCTTAGAAGCTGTTTGAGTTATTTTTTAATGATAAAAATGAGTTGTTTTTTGTCAGGACAAGGCACCAAATCCGAAATTTGGCAGAGCCAAATGAGGGTTTGGTAACGCAGGATTGGCAAAAAACGGCCATTTTTGGCTTAA
>NZ_JBGSXF010000404.1:0-4777 GCF_041751555.1 Persicitalea sp.
GCCAATTATTTTCTGTATATGGAAGACGGTGTGCCCGTTCGGCCAATGGGTTTATTCAACCACAATGGTTTGATCGAAACCAATCTAATGATGATTAACAGCATTGAAGTGGTGAAAGGTCCGGTGTCGTCGATCTATGGACCGGAGGCCGTTGGTGGAGCCATTAACCTGATTACCAACCGCCCCACCGCCGTGCCAACGCTGAAAGTTGGGCTACAGGGCGATAACTATAATTTCCGTCGGCTTCAGTTTGGCGGGGGCGGCACGGTTGGTAAACTTGGAGTCTATGTCGGCGGGTATCTTTCAGATCAGAAAAACAGCTGGCGCGAACGCTCCGACTACGTCAAGAACGCGGTGAATATCAAGGCCGAATACCAACTTTCGGAGCGCACCCGGCTCACGGGCGCGTATGCTTATAATGACTACAAGGGGCAGGAGGGACTGAGTTTCGATAGCACGGCGTTTTACAGTCGATCGTATGAAACGAGCCAGGATTTTATGTACCGCAACGTGAAAGCCATCCGGTCGCGGCTCACACTCGACCATCAGTGGAATGATAAGGCCGAAACATTCGTTACGGCGTTTCACCGCTTCAACGATTACCGATTTGCGCCTAACCACACTGTGCGATGGACGACTGGCTCAAAAACAGCCACCAGTGAGAAACAACGGAGCATTTTTGACAGCTATGGGCTGATTGCCCAACACACGCAACGCTTCAATTTCCTGAATGCCAAACTGCTCGTTGGCGGTACTTACGACGATACTCCAGTCGAGTACAATGCCTTCAGTATCGACTTGGCCGCCGAGACGCGGCCCGATGGCCGGTCGGTCAAAAAATACACCTTCCTCAAAGACCGCCCCGATGTGCTACTTGGGGATTATGAAGCTACTATTCACAATACGGGCCTGTATTCCCAACTGGAGTTTAGTCCATTAAAAGCATTGCGCGTCACGGCGGGTTTGCGTTACGACCGGATGTCGTTCGACTATGATAATTTTTTGGACGATAAATCGGGTACGAAAACGTACCAACAATTTAGCCCGAAAGTGGGTATGGTGTATGATTTGGGGAATGGGCGAGGTCTGTATGCCAACTATGGGCGGGGTTTTGCCCCTCCGGGCCTGACGGCGATTTTCCGGCTTCGACCAAGTGTGCAGCAAGTGGCGGGTCAAGACCCGTTTTATTACAACCTCGAACCGGCCCGTTTCGAGAATATGGAAGTGGGTGGCTGGTTTTCGGTCATGCAAGACAAAATCTACGCCGACATCTCAATCTATCGGCTAAACGGTCGTAACGAATTGCTGTCCATTCGACAGGTTGATAATTCTACTGATTATCAGAGTGTTGGTCAAACACTTCACCAGGGTATTGAGTTCGGACTGACCTACAAACCGAGTTCGGAATGGCTCATTCGGGTGGGAGGTGCCAACGCACTGCACCGTTTTGAGGACTTTCAACTGTCGGTGCGGCAGTCCGATGCGGTAAAAGACCTGAACGGTAAAGAAATGCCGTCGGCCCCTCGCTGGATTGTCAATACGGAGGTATTTTACAAACCAGGCTGGCTGAAAGGGTTGCGCGTATCGGCGGAATGGCAACGGTTGACCCCCTTTTACCTGAATCAAATCAATACCCTGAAATACGACGACCGGGGGGCGTTTGGAGTGCGGGGCATCAGCGTCGTGAATACGAGGATAGGTTACGAGCGGAAGGGCATCGAGGTTTTCGTGAACATCTTGAACCTGACCAACGAACTGTACATTGCAAGTGCCAGCCGCGGCAATAATGCCACCGACCGCACTAACTTCTCACCCTCAGCCCCGCGAACGATTGGGTTCGGTGTTCAGTATAGCTTTACAGGGAAGGCCCCTAAGTGAGGTAGACGTTCGAAGCCCTAGGCGGGATTACAATGCCCTTGCAATCCCGCCTATCTTCTAAGTCAAGTCTGTTTGGTTTGCCTAATGTGCTGAATTTACTCGTGCTTGGCGTACGCTGCGACTTGTTCGTTTTTCTGGGAATGAGTCGGGCTAAGCGTATCAGTCTGGCTTTGGCTTTAAAAATAGTCCGCTTATCAATTGAATAGGTCCGCCATGTGCTGGCCCAGGCCCCCGGCATAGAGGTACTTTCCCTGGGGCCGGCCATCGCCAACCCCGGTTTGCTAGCGGTCAAATTGTTGGCCTGGGCTGAACATCTTACATCGCTAAGTGATGCCATACCCATTTGCCTCGCCTCGATCAATGCCCGGTAAATAAACCTTATAAATTAATTTATCAACCAATTTCAACTAACGATTTCATGAAAAAAATGCTCATTATTTCCGCTCTATCACTTGGTGTATTGACAGCATGTTCAAGTGAATCAGAGAAAGGCACCCACCAACACGAGGACGGCACAGTCCACGCCGACCACCCGGATTCAACCAAAGCGATGGTTGCGCCCTCCGACACGACCGCTCATGGACACAGCCATGACAGAGCGGGAGGACACGGCGATGAGGCCGATGCAGCGGCCCATGGACACAGCCACGACCGGCCCTAGTTAAACAGATGAATTGTTCCTGATCAATGGGGGCGTTTTTTTAGTCAATCGGCTCTATGCATCGGTTGATCCAGCGCTCCATTGCTGCCAACCCAACTCAATATGAACTGTAAAAACCTGTTTCGTTTCGCTTTGGCGCTGCTGCTGATTGTCACAGGCAGTGCCGTTTTCGCCCATGGTGTGGATGAGCAAACCAAAGCTTTTCTGGTGGGTAACGAAGGTGCCGCATTCATTCCCTTCCTGTACATCGGGGCCAAACATATGATTACCGGCTACGATCATATTCTGTTTCTGGCGGGCGTAATCTTCTTCCTCTACCGTCCCAAAGATATTCTGATCTATGTAAGTTTCTTCACCATCGGCCACAGCCTGACCCTGCTGCTGGGTGTGCTGGGCAATATTTCAATAAACGCTTATTTGATCGACGCCATCATCGCCTTTTCAATTGTGTACAAGGGCTTTGATAATTTGGGCGGGTTTAGGAAAATATTTGGCTTCCAGCCCAATACGAAGGCGGCCGTATTAATTTTCGGGCTATTTCACGGTTTCGGGCTAGCCAGCAAGCTGCAGGAATTTGAGATGGCGCAAGGCGGGCTACTTGCCAATCTGATTGGATTCAACATTGGAGTCGAGATAGGCCAGTTTATTGCCCTGTCTTTCGTCCTTTTACTGATTAGCGCATGGAGGCAATTTGCAAGCTTTGAACGATTTTCCACGCTAACCAATACCCTTTTGATGACCGCCGGTTTCGTATTAATCGGCTACCAGCTAACCGGCTATTTCACCCAGTAAAAACCACATAGAATGAAAGATACGAATCCGACTCTCTTAGAGTCACCCCAGATTTTAAAAGCTACGCTTGTCGCCCTTATTTTAGGTGCTTTACTGTTTGTGGCGGCCGTCCTGCCCGCTGAATACGGATCCGACCCGTTTGGCACGGGGAAACTGCTGGGATTCAGCCGACTTTATCAGCCTGATGACTCTGTTCCGGTGACTGAAAGTCGTCTGATCCAAGCTTATCCGCCCTTAAAACTGGAAGAACTTGGTTCGGATCCGGGTGTCCCCATGCCCGAAGAAGCCCAAAACCCGGCTCCGGCCCGGCAATTCGAACAGCGGCAGGACAGTGTGTCGATATTGATTCCCGCGGGAAAGGGGCTTGAATACAAAATTAATGTTCTCAAATACGGAACGGTAAAATACGAGTGGGTCACCGATCAGGGCGTGCTGTATTTTGATTTTCACGGGGAGGTGAAGGAGGCGAATCCCGGCAAAGACGTCTTCTTTGAAAGCTACACGGCCGCATACTCTAACAACATGATCGGTACCTTTCTGGCCCCGTTTGAAGGCAGACACGGTTGGTATTTCAAAAACAAAGGCGAAAAGGATATTGTCGTAAGCCTGCGCTTGAACGGTCAGTATACTTTATGAGGTAATGGTAAAGACAGAGGACAGCATATGGATTGTTAGGACGAATCTGGTATTCGATGTAAAATACCAGCTCTTCCGGCTAGCCGATTTTCGACTTGTCTGCATCAGATATCGTAGTTTCTTAACGTTTTAAACTGCCTTGAAAGTTACCCAGAAATGAAGCTTAGGTCTTATTGTAGCGCTTTTTTGCTCAATTTTTTAATTTAACCCAACATGAAGCCACGCCAACTTTTCTCGACTAGTACCTTTTCATATTTATAGGGTGATATCGGTAGACCGATCGCTTTGAGTCGATCCGCTGGAAGAGTGAAGATTAAACGGTGGTGCAGTATAGCACACATTACACGCCATTTACCCATCACTAAGGCTTTTCATAAAACGATCAGTAGTTGGCAATCGCCCCGCCTTCTCTTAGTGGTGATAACGCATCGATATCGCATTTTTACAAGCCATTGACGACCTTAGTAGGTTTGTAATACTTAGATTTCAATTCTTAAACGGCGTATGACTCCGCTTTGCCGTTTCAGGATATGCGGTACATTTTGCTCCGCTCGATCACGGTTCTAGTGGAACCTCGGTCATGATCTCCTCCATTCTCAGGTCGACGTCGGCCACAGTATTGTAGCGCTCGTCCTGCTGCTCCAAACAATCACGTATCTGCACGGCAAGAGCGGTCGGGATGGTGAATGTGCGCATGGATGCAATGATATTGGTGCGGGCTTCCAGCAAGAAGAAGACAATCGTGTTACCTTTTCCATTCAACCACGCTTCGGCAAACTCGGCGGTGGCGGTGTGGATGTTAAGCACCAC
>NZ_JBGSXF010000405.1:0-2746 GCF_041751555.1 Persicitalea sp.
GAGCGCAAGAAACTCATCCGGCGCACCAAGGCGGGTCTAGCTGCGGCCAGAGCGCGGGGGCGGACCGGGGGCCGCCCGAAGGGTCTGAGCAAAAAGTACCAGAAAATTCAGCCGATGGTCTGCGATGCCTACGTGCAGGGACGTAGCGTGCGGGAGATTTGCCAGGCATTCGGCATTCCCTCCAATAAAACCTTTTATAAGATTGTCGAAGACGTGCGATCTCAAGCAAAAGAAGCTATCTGAGATTCGCTTATTTACTTATGGATGGGCTGCAAACTCTGTGTGCGAGAGCCGTGGGGAAAATTGTACCTTTGAGTAGTTAAGCCCAAATGTGTCTGCCTTTATGTCCACACATAGTTAGATAAGATTTAGAACTTTTACAACCTGTCGGACATTTCAACGTATTTGTCCGACATAATATAACACCGATTATGTAACTAAATTTTGACACTCATCAAAACGTTTGAAGTCTATATAGTCAGTTTTGTGTCATTGAAGAAACTGTTCCTGACCGATAAACGCAATTAAGTCATTACCCCTTTTACTAGCTAAAGAAGTACCATGTTTCAACAATTCTATGAGCCGCATCCGGCCTTAAAGGGGTTTGTGAACAACATCATGATTCATCAGGTGAATTTTTATGGATCGGCTATCCAAGTGGAATTCCCTATACCTCCATTGCCTGAACATTGCTTGTTTTTTTACGTAAGAGATCGGTCGGATGTAGAAGATATATCCACCAATAAAAAGCAGACCCAGTCCCTTTCGCTCATCGTCGGCCCTAATGTCAACAGGCATATTATTAGGCCGGGGCGTAATCATTTGATGATCAAGGTAGGGTTTCAGCCAGGAGGATTATATCGCTTTTTAGGGATACCTATGGCAGAGCTGTTGTGCCAAGATGCATTTGATGGAGTAGACCTCTTAGGAAGAGAAATGGACGAAGTAACTGACCAACTGCGGGAGGCTAATTCTTTTTTCAACATGAAACTAATCGTTGACCGATTTCTGCTTAACCGTGTTGGCCGATTAACGCCTACCTTACCCATTGATCGGGTGCTTCCGCTGCTGATTAAAGAACGGGGACTACTTAAAATAGATCAACTGGCATCCCATGCCTGCCTGAGTATCCGCCAATTTGAGCGGGTATTTCAACAACGGATCGGATTACCCCCCAAACACTACTCCCGGTTGGTCCGATTTGCCCAAGCCTGGATTATGAAAGAACAACAGCCAGAGATTAGCTGGTTTAAAATTGCCCTTGAGTGTCGTTATTTTGACCAGATGCACCTTATCCGCGACTTTCAGGAATTTGCTGGGGTTAACCCTTCGGTGATTGAAGCGGTGCTTTTAACATCGAAGGTCAAATTTTTTAACCGGCTCTTTGACTAAGATGTCGCGTTTGTACTATGCTTTTGCTTTCTCATTGTGATAGTTTTACCAAAAAAAACAGTGATGAAAAAAGTATTGACGACCTCTCTCCTCTTGTTGATGGGCAGCTGTGTGTTTGCGCAAAATCGGACTGCCGACGAATTGGCCATCCATAAACAGATTGATGCGATGATCTATAGCTGGAATCATCATAACTATGATGACTTAAAAAACTATACGACCGAAGATACCGATTGGGTGAATGCGGTAGGGATGTGGTGGAGAGGACGCAAGGAGTCTCAATATGCATATCAGGTCTATCATGATTCAATGTTTAAAGAGTCGGTGGTAAAGAAGCAGTCAGCTGTGGTTCGTTTTTTGACAAATGATGCAGCTATAGTTCATCTTTACTGGCATTTCAGTGAATTTACAGGTCCTGGGGGAAATAAACTAGGTCCTGATGATTGTATAGCTACGGTAGTGTATGTAAAACAAAACGGAAAATGGTTGATGAGCGCCGGTCAAAATTTGGTCCTGAATAAGGAAGCGAACCAATTTGACCCGGTTAAACAAATGCCGAAGAACTAACCGTATCTAAGAAGTAAAAAAAGCGCGAACCACAAATAAAGCCTTGATAAAATTGACTCGTCCTGATTTGTGTTGACCGTATACTGGTTATCCTTCTTTTTGCTAACCACTAAGCGGGAAAAGGCAGAACGGTTCCAAGGGGTGGAAAAAGGGAGATCATTTACTCCATGCCTCGAAAGCTACTGGGGGAAACCCCTTTTTCTTCCGAAAAAACCCGGCTGAAGTACTGGGGATTGTCGAAACCCACCGCATAGGCGACTTCGGCAACGCTCAACGCGGAATGTTTCAGCAGCTCTTCGGCTTTCTGCAGGCGCAGAGTTCTCAGGAAAGGCGTTACTGACATACCTGTCAGTGCCATCGTCTTGCGGTACAACGAGTTCCGGCTCATGCCCATCAGCTGACAGATCATCTCATTATCCAGCACTTCGTTATCCAGATGAAGTTCCAAAATACTGCGCAGTTTCGCCACAAACTGGTCTTCCCGCGCATCGACCCCGTCGGCAGCAACCGGAGCGGACTGCTGGTTGCCTAGCGCCCGCTGGCTATAATAGCGCTGAAGCCGCCGTCGGCTCTGGAGCTGATTCCCCAGTATGAGCAGCAGCTCTTCCCGCTGAAAAGGCTTGACCAGGTACGCATCGCCCCCCCGCCGTAAGCCGGTCAGGCGGTCGTCCATCGTAGCCCGGGCCGTGAGTAGTACAATAGGAATATGGCTGGTTCGTTCGTCGCTCTTCAGGATATCGCAGAGTTCAAATCCGTTTTTGCCGGGCATCATTACATCACTCACAAT
>NZ_JBGSXF010000406.1:0-43388 GCF_041751555.1 Persicitalea sp.
CGGCAGGAAGCCCCGGCCCCGGCCAGCACACCGTCGATGGCGTTACAGGCTTGCTCGAAATGTTTGGGTACGGGGACCATCAGCACGGGTTTTCCCAGGTACATGGCCTCGCATACTGACTCGAAACCCGCCGTGCTCACCAGCGCCCGGCAGGTCTGCATCATGCGCAGGTACTTCGGTCCGTCGAGTTGATGGAACGTGAGCGTGTTGTCGATGCGCACCACCTCAGGCGCAGCGGGGTCTTCGCGGAAGCAGTGCAGTGGCAGTTCGGGATGTTGTTTGTGCCAGGCGATAATCTGTGGGCTAAGGCTGGGATGGGTGAGGTAGGCGAGCACGAAATCTCCGTTCGTGGGCGTCAGTTGTTTGACTTCCCGCCGCAGCAGTGGGGGGAAGACGCTCAGGTGCGGCACCGTTTCCCGCGCTTCGTAGCGGCGGAACGAGAGCGCCAGTTTCCGCTCGGCTCCCATCGCGGTCAGACGGGTGTTTAAGTTGACAATCCGGCGGTCAAACCCGCTATTCCTGGGAAAAGGAAACTGTGGATGTAGTAGCAAGTACTGATGCGCGACGCACACCATTGGGGCGGTCGGGCGGTAAAAAAAATTATAAAGACCACCTAGCACATCGTAGAAGTTTACGATCAGGTCGGGCTGAATTGCTGAAATGTGCGCGTGAATCTCCCGCAGACTGCGCTGGTACTTGCCCGATCGTAAGAGGTGCGTTCGTACGGTACGGCCAACGCAAATACTCCCATTTTCATGGTCATAGACCAAACTAGGACTGAGAAATGTGTGGATCTCGGCGTCGATCTGGTCGGTTAAGAAAGCGGGAATCTCGCGCCCTTCGGCATTCCCGACCAGCACGGCCGCTACGCGATGCCCGGCGATGCGCAGTATTTGGCCGAGCGAAATCGCCTGGGTCAAGTGTCCGCGCCCTTCGCCCTGCACGATGAATACGACTTTCATGGGAGGTTATTTTATTTTTCGAATAGCTTCCACCTCCTCACGCGCCACAGGAGGTCTAAACGCCACCAATCGCTCTTTGTACCCGAAGAATTCGGAGACTGGCGTCCCATCCTCGACCGATTCATCGCGTATTTTCGAGTCGTGGTAGTAAAGTAGGCTCCAATTTCCGTCGAAATCTTCCACGAGCGCGCTCAATGATTCCACCCAGTCGCCGGAATTCATGTAGAGGATACCGTCGATGTCACGAATCGCGGGTTGGTGAATGTGGCCGCAAATGATACCGTCACAATCGCGGCTGCGGGCCAGCTCGGCGAGCTTCTCCTCAAAATCCGAGATATAGCTGACCGCCTTCTTCACCCGCTGCTTTATTTTCTGCGAAAGCGAGTAATAAGGCAGGCCGCGAGTCGTACGGTAGTTGTTATAGACTTTGTTGAGCCAAAGCAAAAATGTATACCCCGTATCACCAAGGTAGGCCAGCCATTTGAAACCCGTCGTCACGGAGTCGAAGACATCGCCGTGGGTAATGTAAAATCGCCTGCTGCCGGATTTCAGGATGTAGTCTTTCCTGATCTGAAACTGCTTGCCCAGCCGCAGGGGCATGATCTGGTCGAGAAAATCGTCGTGGTTGCCCCGCAGGTAGATTACCTTCGTGTGGTACTCATCCATCATTTTGAGCATGGTTTTGAAAAAGGCGGTGTGCCGACGTTTCCAGGTACCGTACTTTTTCAATTGCCATCCGTCGATGATGTCACCGTTCAGAATGAGTTTTTGGCAAGTGTATTGTTTAAGGAAATTCGTGACTTCCTTAGCCTTTGAACCGCTTGTACCGAGATGCAGGTCGGAGATGACGATGGTCCGAAATTCGGTCTGTTTAATCATGCTACAAATAAGCAGCGCGTATATTACCTGACCGTTAGAGGATTATAAAAATAACGTGAAATTTTCGGTTACTAAATATGAATTGCGTAACAATGACCTAATATTGAACTAATTACATGCTACCCCTAACAACCACCCGAAGAGCCGTTCCGCAACTGCTTCATTTTTTTGAATGCTCAAAGCCTTGTTATCATTTGTCGAGCAAGGCTTTGGCAAACGGAAATTGCTATCGGATAAAAACCATAACACTCCGGTAATACTCATATAACACGCCGAGGTTTCCTTTGGGGCTATGAATCGATTCGACCTTCTCCGGCCTTTGAAGCCTTGTGTGACCGTACTAGTTATCTACCTTTCACTCGGCTCGATTTTCGCTCAGGTAACCAGCCCTCGGGCCGACTACGAATTTATATACAGTCCATCCATTGTTCAGCTAAAAAATTTCTACGCCCTCAGCTTGTTGGAAAGTCAGGAGGCATCGCGTATGCTGTCAACCGATTCCGTCTTGCGCGGCTTGTATAAGAAAAAGAACGATCACCTAAATCAGGCGGTCAAGGAATGCGGCAGTGATGCAGGCTGCTATACCGGGCCGATGAAATTCTCGGAGGACGAAATCGAATTGGTGAGTGGGCGACTCTTTGCGCTTTACAAAGAGGACAACGGTTTAGGCAAAATTGTGAGGGAACACCTCGTCCCGTCGGGTACCTATGTTTTGTATGATTCGCTTCTCAATAAAGAATTGTTGGTCAAAGCCTGGGAGTTGGAGGCGCGGGGCCTCAACCACCTGCTGGAGGTTTACGCCGAGGGCAAAAAGCCCAACTACCCCGCCATTGACTCTATCGCCTTCGACGTGAAGTCACGCAATTTAGGGACGCTGGCCTACGACGTGACCGAAACCGTTCGGCAGGAAGATAAAGGGCAATTATTTTTCGGCCCTTCGATGCAGTACGCGCTTACGTTTCTGGAAGTAAACGGCCGCCACGAAGCGGCTGATTTTGAACCAATGGCCTACACCGAGAATAAGTCTGCGGTACGGGCGGCACACAAATTGGATTCGCTCAACAACTGGGACAAATTCAGATACAGTCTCATCCTCGTGCCAGGTTCCGGGCCTTCCGACCCGGCGGTGGCGCTGAGTTCGGTCGGAATGCTGCGCTGCCGACTGGGGGCATTGCGCTACTTCGACGGTTTGGCTCCCTTCATTGTCGTTTCCGGCGGGCGGGTGCATCCTTTCAAGACGAAGTACAGCGAGGCTTACGAAATGAAAAAGTACCTCATGGAGGAACTTCACGTCCCCCAGGAAGCGATTATCCTGGAACCCCACGCCCGCCACACGACCACCAACATCCGTAATACTGTCCGGCTGCTCTTCCGCTACGGGATGCCCATCGAAAAGCCCTGCCTGGTAACGACGACCCGCTCGCAGAGTTTCTACATCACCAACGACGTTTTCGCCGACCGCTGCCGCCACGATTTGGGCTACCTGCCCTATCGCCTCGGCGAGCGGCTGAGCGATACCGACCTGGAGTTTTTTCCCCTATTGAATTCCTTGCAAATAGACCACGATGAACCCCTTGATCCTTAGCATCATGAAAAAATTGCCCCGCTTCATTATTTTCGTAGCCCTGTCGGGCTTAGTAGCCGCCGTCCGGCTTCTACCCCAAAACCTCGAACTAACTAAATCCCTTTCCATCGACTCGCTCGGTGCCTGCCAGGGCGTGAGTTTCATCAACGACAAAGTCTATCTCTACGGCGACCGCGAGGTGGGTATGGTGCGGGAATATGTCGTGGACGGTGATTCTCTGCTGTATTCAGGAAATGAATACCGTTTTACCGTAAATGGCCAGGATGTTATCAACCACCCGACAGGCATCGCCTACCAGCCGGGACAACCCGTGTTCTTGGGCAACAGCATTCGCCTCAATCCCGAGGGTACTTTGTGGAAAGCGGTCATCTACCAGGTGAATTGGGCCGGGCTGAAAAAACAGGGAACGCTGGACGGAAATCTCCTTAAGACCATTGAGGACGACGCCTGCATCCAAGGAACCCGCCCTGAGTACGTACAGTACCAAAATAAATGGTACGTCGCCACCGCCGACTACGGCGACAAGCGCAACGAGGTGCGGCTTTACGATCCTGAAAAACTGAAAACCGCTGAAAAAACTTCAGAGCCTGGCGTTTTGTACAAAAAATTTACCTGTGGGCCGTGGGTACAAAATATTCACTGGATGCCAGAAAAAGGAATCTTGGTTTTAATCCAAAACCAGATCGAAGGCCGCAAGTGGCGCTTTACGTTTTTGGATTTGGAAAAATCACTATCCACCGGAAAAGCCCACGTCCTCACTACGCAGGATATTGAGAAAGC
The DNA here is from genome assembly GCF_041751555.1 of Persicitalea sp. Classification (NCBI taxonomy): domain Bacteria; kingdom Pseudomonadati; phylum Bacteroidota; class Cytophagia; order Cytophagales; family Spirosomataceae; genus Persicitalea; species Persicitalea sp. The sequence continues at coordinate 4,207 of NZ_JBGSXF010000406.1, forward strand.
CGATGAACTGGAAGGCTTCACCACGCTGGGCAAGGGCGGAAAAGGAATCGCCGTCACCTCCTCACGCCGAAGCAACGTACATTTTGTGAATGTTAAATAGTGAGCACTACTGCCCCCTAAATTTCATGTTTTCTTAATCGTTTCCTTCCCTCGGGGTAATCGTCCGAAAATACATTTGCGCTCAAATCGAATGACTTAGTTAGGTTATTCCGTTTGGATTCGAGTGTATTTTTTTATTGTTTTTGTCCAAAAAAATGATTTGAGGCGGTTATGAAAAAACAACTACTAGCGATCGCGCCCTACGTGCTGTCGGGGGGGGTGCTGGTCGGAGCCACGCTTCCGGGCCAAGCGGGAGTAATGGAAAAAGACGCCTCCGGGCGGGTTAGTACAGAACGGCGGGCTTTGATTCCCGTGTCGGGCAAAGTCTTGGACGAAGCGGGTGAGCCGCTGATTGGCGTGACGGTGCTGGAAAAAGGCAGCAGCCGGGGAACGGCTACCGACGAAGCAGGAAGCTATGCCCTGAACGCTGAGGCGGGCGCGACGCTGGTGTTTTCCTTCGTGGGTTTCATCGCCCAGGAAATCCCGGTGGCCAGCCAGTCAACTATCAACATTACGCTGGTGCAGGACGCGCTCATGCTCAACGAGGTGGTGGCCGTGGGCTACCAGACTTTGCGCAAGAGCGACCTGACGGGCGCGGTTTCCAGCGTGAAGGCCAAGGAACTCAACCTGACTACGCCGACCATCGGGCAAGCGTTAGTCGGTAAGGTAGCCGGGGTGCAGGTGTCGCAGGTGAGTGGAGCACCCTACAACACCACAAAAATCCGGGTGCGGGGCATCGGCTCGGTCAACGCCAGCTCGGATCCGCTGTACGTCATCGACGGCTACCCGGCGGGCAACGACATTTTCATCAACCCCAACGACATCGAATCCATCGACATTCTGAAAGATGCCGCTTCGGCGGCGATTTACGGCTCCCGTGCGGCGGGCGGCGTGGTACTTATCACCACCAAGCGCGGCAAGGAAGGCAAAGGCAAGCTGGAATACGACTACCAGTTCGGCATCAACCAGTTGAGCAAGAAGGTGAAGCTGCTGAACTCCGCCGAATTCACCGATCTGCTCATCGACGCCCGCAACAACACCTACCGCGACTTATCGGTCAACGCCGGTAAGCCGTTCAGCCCGGCCAACTACTCCGACGACAACGCTACGCGCATCAAGAACGTGGGTAGTGCCGGGGCCGTGAGCATCCCTACGGAACTCTACAATTTCGCCAGCCAAACCGCCCGCCCCGCCCAGTACGACACCGACTGGCAGGACGAACTCTACCGCAACGCGCTGGTGCAGCGACACAGCCTCTCTTTCACGGGCGGCAAGAACGGCGTCCGCTACGCCCTCAGCGGCGGCTACCTCGACCAGCCCGGCATCATCCTCGGCACCAGCCAGCAGCGGCTCAACTTTCGCACGAACCTGGATGCGGCATTGACCAAAAAACTGAAAGTGGGAGCCAACCTCGCCGTTACCTCCAACACGAATGAGGAAGTGCAGGAAGGGCGCTTCAACCAGGGGCCGATTCTGGGGGCGTTGATTTATATGCCCATTTTCAAACCATATAACGAAGACGGTACCCTGTCGAAGAACGAGGCGGCTTCCCGCAACTCGTCTTTCGGTCTGCAATCCATCGAGAACCCCGTGGCCCTGGCGACCGAGACGCACATCAACCGCCGGGGGCTTCGCGGCACCTACAACGGCTTCGCGACCTACGAAATCATGCCCAACCTGAACTTCAAGGTCAACCTGGGTATGCAGACGTATTCCGAAAAGTACGAATTCTACCGTCCGACCAGCCTGAGCAGCGGGGCCAATCCACCCGGCTCGCCGCAGGCCGTGGCCGCCGCCTACGCCGAGTCGCAGATGCTGACGCAAGTGGATCAACTCGCCGAGTTCATACTCAATTACCGCAAGCAATTCGGCCTCCACAACCTCGACGCGCTGGCGGGCTACACCGCTCAGAAAAATAGCCGTGACGTACTGGCGGTGCGAGCCAACGGCTTCCAGAACGACCGCATCGAGGAAATTACGGCCAAAGGCGCGGACGCGACCAATTTTTCGATGCTCAACGGCACGGGCAAAACCGACTGGACGCTGCTTTCGTACCTCGCCCGCGCGGTGTACAACTACGACAACCGCTACTACCTGACCGCTTCCTTCCGCACCGACGGCTCGTCGCGTTTCGGCCCCAACAACCGCTGGGGCAATTTCCCGTCGGTGTCGGCGGGCTGGAATATTTCCAACGAATCGTTTTACCACGGCTGGCTGGGCGAAGGCTCGACGATGAAACTGCGCGGTAGCTGGGGATTGAGCGGCAACAACAACATCGGTAACTACAATTTCCTGCAAACCATCGCCACGCCGGGCGGCGCAGTTTTTGGCAACGGCACGGTCAATACCGCTGTCTGGGCTAAGGGCATCAAGGATTTGAACTTGGGCTGGGAGTCCACCTCGCAGTTCAACTTTGGAGCCGACCTTGGTCTGCTCAATGACCGTCTGTCGATCATCGCCAACTACTACCTCAGCCGCTCGTTCAACCTGCTGTTTTATCAACCCATCTCGGCCATCTCGGGTACCTCCACCATCCTGACCAACCTGCGCGACTCCAAAGTGGAGAATAAAGGTTTCGACGTGCAGGTGGACGCACGGGCCATCGCCACCCGTGACTTTACGCTCAACGTCAGCGGCAACATCTTTTTGAATCGCAATAAAGTCCTGGACATGGGCGGCGCGAACACGATCATCACCAACGGGGCCGAGCGCTCGTACCTGACGCACATCACGCAGGAAGGCCAGCCCATCGGAATGTTTTACGGTTTCAAGGTGAAGGGGATGGTGCGCGAAGCGGACATGGAGAACATCGCGACCGACAACGCCAACTACAACACGTCCACTAAGTCGTTTCCTGAGGGCTACAACCTGAAAGGCCCGGCCCGCTCGCTGGCCTCGTCCAACCCACTGCGCCCCGGCGACCTGTACTTCGAGGACGTCAACGGCGACGGCGTGGTGGACGACAACGACAAGCGCGTCATCGGTAGCCCTTACCCCAAGTTTACTTACGCATTCTCGCTCTCGGCCCGGTACTGGAATCTCGACTTCACGTCGTCATTCAATGGTAGCCAAGGCAACCAGGTCCTCGACGGGCAGGACTACTACCTCTTCAACATGGAAGCCTCGGGCAACCAGTACCAGAAAGTCGTGAACCGCTACCGCTCGGAGGAGCAGCCCGGCGACGGCAGCGTCTATCGCGCCGCGCGCGGCGGTACCCAAAGCAATAGCACCCGACTTTCGACTTTTTACCTACAGGATGGTTCGTTCCTGCGCTGCACCAATCTGATGCTGGGCTATAACGTCCCGAACATTTCCGGTCTGACGCGCAACGCCATCAGTAACCTGCGGCTCTACGTAAGTGCCGACAACGCCTTCACGTTCAGTAAGTACCTGGGCTATAACCCCGAAGTGGACTACAACAACGGGGCCAACCTGACGCCCGGCGTGGACTACGGCAAGTACCCGCTGGCGCGGGCATATAATATTGGGGCGAAAATCACTTTTTAAGCAAAAAACCTTATGAACAAAAAACATATTTTTCAGATCACGGCGGTGGCTTTTGCCCTGGCGATTCTCAGTTCTTGTTCCGCCGATTTCATCGACTTGCAGGATCCCAACGCCGTAGCGGCTTCCACGTTCTACCGCAACGAAAACGACGTGCTGCTGGGCGTCAACGGTATCTACCAATCGCTGCGCTCTGGTAACAACATCGGCGAGACCAGCGCCTTATTCAACGAAGAGCGCTCGGACAACGCCGGGCGCAACGACAACCAGTCGAACGCCGGGGAGCCGTTCCAGTTCAACGACTTCTCGCTGCTGCCAAGCAATACATATTTGAAAAGGCACTGGCTCGCCTTATACGAAACCATCGCCCGCGCCAACCAAGTGTTGGAGGGAATCGAGAAGGTGACTTTCACCGATGCCCAATTGAAAGGGCAGTACCAAGCCGAGGCCAAGTTTCTGCGGGCGCTGATGTACTTCGAGTTGGTGCGCAAATGGGGCGACGTGCCGCTGGTGACCAAAACACTCAATACCACCGACGAGGTGACGGCCAGCACATTCCGCGAAAAGAAGGAAACGGTCTATCAGCAGATTGTGGCCGACCTGAAAGATGTCGTGGCCAGCCCGCTGCCTAACCTGCCCAACGCTGCCAATAAGGGCCGGGTGTCAAAGTCGGCGGGTAACGCGCTACTGGGCAAGGTGTATCTGACGATGGCTACTACGCTGGACGCCGCCAACCGGAGCACGAATTTGAACCAGGCAAAAGCTTCCCTGCTGGCGGCTTACAATATGCGTTCCTTCGGTCGGTTGAGAGAAATCCCTTACGCCGATGTGTTCGACGTGAGCAAGAAAACGACCAATCCCGAGGCAATTTTCCAAATCGTAAACAAGCAAGGCGATCCCGTGTACTCATCTTCCATCGCCCGAAACAACCAGGCGAGGGGCGAGACCATCAACTCGCAGTTCAAGTCCACGGGTTCAGGTACCAATGTCCAGCCCGATTTAGTCAAAGCCTACGAGAAGGGCGACGTGCGCAAGGATTTCTCGGTCAAATACGCCGACGACCCGATTGTGAAGGATTACTTCATCACCAAATTCCGCGACAATAGCGCGGCAGCGGGTACCAACGGCTACGGCGGCAACGACTGGGTTCTGCTCCGCTACGCCGATGTAATCCTGATGCTGGCCGAAGTAAACCTGTACCTGGGTGACAATACCGCCGCCATCGGCTACCTCGACCAGGTGCGCGAACGCGTCGGGCTTCCGCTGTACGAAACGGCCAAAAGCGATCCGGCCTACGCCGCCAAATTCCCCACCCTGAAACTCGCCGTTCTGCACGAACGGCGGGTGGAACTGGCCTTCGAGAACCAGCGCTGGTTCGACCTTCTGCGCTTTTTCACCAACGACGAATTGGCCAAATTTTTCCAATCCAAAAGCCAGGCGGACTACGGGATCGCCAAGCTGTCGAATTTCGGACCGAAGGATCGGTATTACCCCATTCCGTTTGATGAAAATAAATTGAATCCCGAGCGGATGTACCAGAATCCGGGGTATTGATTTTAGAAGCCTAGTGTTTTTAGTAGAAAGGGCCATCTGATTGAAAGACAGGATGGCCCTTTCTACTAAATTTTGTTTTGAATAAAATCTACTTCACCGACCCTATTTCTTCTATTTTAGAATTTTTAATAATTTTTTAATAAAACGGGTATTTAATTAATATTTTGATAACAGCAAAAAGATAACCAAGTAATGCTCTTCCGGTTATTTCGTAATACATATTATTGTACAAAACGTACCCCGAACATTCCCACTTTTTGTAAAGAGGCAACAGCCACGTCCACTATTTGAAATCCATAAAAATGTATGAAAAAGAAATCTAGCACACCCTTCAAATTAAGACCTGTTTTCCTTGCGACAGTTCTTTGTGGAACGACATTATTCTTTCCAGATCGCTCCTATGCAACTGATTGTGCGGGTAGCAGTGAAGTACTGTTTGTCGACCAGCAAGTGGTCAAGGTTGAAGAAATCACAGTTTCAGGAACGGTTCGGGATGAAAAAGGGCCTCTGCCTGGCGTAACTGTACTGGTTAAGAATTCTTCAAACGGTACTACCACGGATGCAGGTGGTCGCTATACTATCAAAGCCAACCGCAACGAAACCCTGGTCTTTTCAATGGTTGGTTTCCTCACCCAAGAGGTTGTCGTAACAAACGCCACCAATGACGTTACGCTGTCCGTCGACACCAAGCAGTTGGAAGAACTGGTCGTAGTTGGTTACGGTATCCAAAAAAGGTCAGATGTTACCGGGTCCATTGCTTCCGTTAACAGTGAGAGTTTCAACAAAGGTGTGGTAACGAACCCAGGTGAACTTTTGCAGGGCAAATTGGCCGGTGTCTCCATCGCCGCAAATAGTGGTGAACCCGGAGCGGCCCAGAATATAATTATCCGGGGTATCGGTAGTTTGCGTTCTGGAACTCAGCCGCTTTACGTGGTCGATGGATTTTTATTGGACAATTCTTCTACCGGCGTTCCCACCAATCCCCTGAACTTTATAAATCCCAACGATATTGCAAATATCGATGTGCTGAAGGATGCCAGTGCCACAGCGGTCTATGGTTCCAGAGCAGCGAATGGAGTGGTTGTAATCACCACCAAGAAAGGAAAGGGAAAACCACAAATTAATTTTATAGCATCCACTGCTGTGTCGTCTATGGCCAACAAAATAGCTGTTTTCGATGCTGACGCTTTCCGCAGGCAGGTGGTGGCCGTGGGTGGAAAACTGGAAGACTTCGGCGCAAATACGAACTGGCAGGATGAATTGACGCAGCGGGGTGTATCGAACAATCTCGACTTGTCGATGAGCGGAGCCAGCAGCGAGAATTTTTCCTATTTCACGTCGCTGGGCTACCAGAATCAGGAAGGAATCCTGAAGAACAGTAGGCTGAAACGTTATTCGGGAAAGCTGAATTTGAACCAAAAAGCATTCAACGGCAGGCTGAACATAGATTATAACCTTACGGCCTCCCGCACCGAAAACTTGCGCCCGAGCATCACGTCCACCATAAGCGATATGCTCAGCTTGAATCCGACGGTGGCCCCGTACACGGACGGCAAGCCCACTTTGTTGAACACCAATGCCCTGAATCCACTCGCCAGGTATGATTTGTTCAGCGACAATGCCATCAGTAACCGCATTTTGGCAAGCATCTCACCGTCCATCGAGATAGTCGACGGCCTTACCTACAAGTTGAACTTCGGGGTCGATTATTCCGCCACCAACCGAAATCAACAGTACATACCAAATGCGGCGGTGGTCAATGAGTCCGACGTCTCCAACGGGGTCCTGGATTTTGCCGCGAACGGAAACACCAACCAACTTATCGAGAATACGCTTAACTATAATTGGAACCAGGATGTCCACAACGTTACCGTATTGGCCGGACATTCATTTCAGAAATTTTTGGACGAAACCAGAATAACGACCTACCGGGGTTTTGCCAGTAACAACATCGAGCCTATCTACCAAGACCACACCAGTACGACTACGTTTCCTACTTCGGTGAACTCGCAGGCCACTAAAAACGAACTACAGTCTTACTTTGGCAGAGTGAACTATATATATGCCAATAAATATATGTTCACCGGCACGATGCGGGCCGATGGTTCCTCCAAGTTTGGGGAGAACAACAAGTACGGTTTTTTCCCTTCTTTTGCGGTGGGATGGAACATCAGCAACGAGGATTTCATGGCCAACTCGGTTTTCAGCAATTTGAAGCTGCGGGCAAGCTGGGGCCGGACCGGCAACCAGGAGATTCCTTCCAAGATTACGAAAGCCAGTTATCTGGAGCAAAGATTGCAGACGGGTGCCGGTAGCATCAGCACCTATCCCATCGGTACCGATGCCTCCTCGTTGCAGAGTTATCCCTACGGAATCATATTTACGCGAATTGCCAACCCGGACTTGCAATGGGAGGTGTCCACTCAGGTGGACGCAGGGATCGATTTCGCACTATTCAATTCCCGGTTGACGGGAACATTGGATTATTTCAACAAGAAATCTTCCAACATACTGTTGGAGGTCGTTCCCAGCGATCCTGTTCAGCCCACCTCCACCTACTGGAACAACATCCCGAATATGCTCATCCAGAACAACGGCGTCGAGCTGAGCCTGAATTACCGCAGTACCCCGCAGCGAGCCTTCTCTTACAATATTGGAGGTAATATCACTTATATCCAGAATCAGGTAAAGGATTCACCCTACGCGATCCTGACCACGGGGGCGGCGCAGGGTTCCGGCCAGACGGGCGCGACCATCAACGGCTATGTCAACAATGAGCCGATCGGGGCATTCTATATGTACCAGTTTGACGGCATCAGTGCTGAAAAAGGCCAAAACATATTCCGGGACACCAACGGAGACGGTAGTGTACTTGACAATGACCGCCTCGTGGTGGGCAGTGCGATTCCCAAGCTGATCTACGGGTACTACCTCAATTTCAAGTACAAGGCTATTGACCTGGGTCTGAACTTCAACGGGGTTGCAGGAAACAAGGTGTACAATCACACGACCATGACTTTGTTCAGTAAGGCGCAGTTGGCTAAGTCCAACAACACCACCGACTTTGCCGTCGAGTACCCCAACGAGATCCTGAGCAATGCCAATACCGTCTCGACGCGCTACTTGGAAAATGGCTCTTTCCTGCGATTGAACAACGCCACCCTGGCCTACAACTGGAACCTGACGGGGAGCAGATTGGGGAGTGCCTTCCAGCGCATCAGCCTCACGCTGACGGGTCAAAACCTATTTGTGATAACGGACTATTCAGGGTTTGACCCCGAAATCAACACGGGATCTGCCCTGGGAGGAATCCAGACTTTTGGCATCGACCGATTTACGTACCCAAGGGCGAGAACGTTCCTGCTCGGTCTCAATTTGACATTCTAAAAAAAGAGAAAAATATCCTTCCAATACCATTGAAATACAATAGATTATGAAAAATATAAAATTCAATAAAAGCCTGCCTATCATTGCCCTGTTGTTCGCGTTTATCGGTTGTACAGATCTCAATGAGGAAATCTTCGACGAGTCTCTGACTGGGACCGGCCAGGCCGAAACCGTGAGTGGGTCGATAGCACCGGTGTATGGACTTCTCCGGCACGGCGTATGGCTGCATACGGTCAACTTCGGACTTCAGGAGATTGCTTCCGACGAAGCAATCCTTCCCTACCGTGGAGGCACGGACTGGTTTGACGGCGGCAAGTTCATTGCGGTTCACCAGCATCTGATGACCCCAGGTAATAGCCTGGTGGGTGACACCTGGACTCAAATCACCCTGACCTTATCGAGAGCGGTAATCGCGGCGGAAAGGCTGAAGGCGGAAGCCGGAACCAGTAATCCAAGCGCCCAGGATGGCTACTACGAAATGGTGGCCATGAAGGCTTACCTCAATATGCTGGCACTCGACAACTGGGGACTTGTTTTCAAGAAAGAGACTGCCAACCAAAAATCGGAAATCCTGCGGGGGCAGGAAGCCATTAGCTACGTCGAGAGCGAGCTGCTGTCGGTAGTGAGTGTCATCAACAACGACAAAGGCCCTGGAAGGATAAACAGAGATGCGGTGAAGGCTTTGCTGGCCCGGTTGTATTTGAATGCTGCCGTATATCGCGATCCGTACGGTACGCCGGTCTTCAAAAAGGAGGACATGGATAAGGTCATACAGTACACCAGCGAGATTATTTCCAGACCGTACTCACTATCCCCCGAATATTTCGATTTATTTAGTGACGACAACCACACCAACCGCGAACTCATATTCGCACTCGACCAAAGGGGAGTGCTCGAAACCGACCACCAGCGTTGGGCCTATTGGTCGATATCCGGTGATCAGGTTCCGAGACCGGAATTTCCCAACACGCGCGGAACGGATGCGGCGGCAGTCACTCCTGATTTTTACCAAACCTGGGTGGATGCCTACGGCAATGTAGATCCTGCTACGGCCGATGCCCGCTTTAACAAAGAAAATACGGTCATTCCCACTACGCTTAGGGATCTTAGCAAGGTGAGTCCACTGAATGATTCGGAGCATTATTATTGTGTGGAACCCACCAAGTTCGAGATCGACCGGGGAATACTTCGCGGGGTCATCTGGGGGCCAAGAAAAGATGGAGGAGGCAAGATTCTGACTTGCAGCGATGGCAAGGTGAGGATATACCCCGTCATCAACAAAAGGACCAGTGGTGCCAACCTGGCCTACGTCAACCATACACGCAACGTTGATTTTACCAGTTCGGGTAGTCTGCACAACACGGGTTACCGGTTTTCAAAATACCAGTTCAGCCACACTGCTCCCAATTGCTGCAGCTACAGTAGCGTCGATCTGGTTCTAATCCGTTTGGGAGAGATTTACCTGATGCGGGCCGAAGCCAAGTTGAGGAACGGCGACAATGCCGGGGCTTTGGCCGACGTGAATAAGTTGAGAACGTCCAGAAACGCCCGCCCCAGTCAGACTCCTGCTGCCCTCAGTAGCATCAATCTCGATGTTCTTTTCCGTGAATCGGGATTCGAGTTGTACTGGGAAGCTTTCAGAAGGAACTATCAGATCCGCTTTGGCAAATACGAGCGTAGCTGGACGGGGAAAACGGAGGGTGATGTCAGCAAGCGGCTGTTTCCGATTCCCCAGCGGGCCATCGATGGTGCTTCCGGCGAGGAAGGGTTTTTGGTGCAAAACCGGGGTTATTGAGGCTGAAACAATGAGGGGGATCATTATTTTACTGACTGGCATTTTACTGTCCGGTGCTGTTTCGGCCCAAAAGACCGATGTAAGCAACGGAGCGTTAGCGGGTAAAACGGTGAAAGAAGCAGGGCAACTGCCGCTGAACCATATACAGGTAATAGGGTCACATAACAGTTATAAGCAAGCGATTGACCCTGCCTTGTTTCAGATGCTGAAGCAAACCATCGGAAGCTTGGCGTCTGGCCTGGATTACAGCCATGTCAGCATTTTGGAGCAGCTAAATAGGGGTTTGGCCAGCCTGGAAATTGATATCTATGCAGATGCCAAGGGGGGAAAGTACGCGCACCCTAAGGGGCTGGACTGGGTGAAAACCCAGGCTAAAACGTATGATCCCGAAAAGCAGATGATGGAGCCTGGCTTTAAAATACTCCATGTCCAGGAAATAGATTTTCGCAGCCATTACCTTACGTTGAAAAGCTGTCTTCGGGATCTGAAAAAATGGTCGGAGGAGAATCCTGACCATAACCCCGTCTTCATCACCATGAATGCCAAAGATGATGAAATTAAAAGGGAGGGGTTTACCGTTCCGGAGAAGTTTACTTCTGAGGTATTGGATGAACTAGACCAGGTTATTCTGGATGAATTGGGAGAGGAAAACTTAATTACTCCCGACCAGGTACGCGGAAGTTATAGTACCTTAGAGAAAGCGGTGCTGGAGCAGAACTGGCCAACGTTACAGGGAGCAAAAGGCAAATTTATTTTTATCCTGGATGAGACAAATGAAAAAAGAACTGCGTACATCCAAGGCCATCCTTCTCTGAAAGGCCGCGTGTTGTTTGCCAATGCAGCGCCGGGAACACCCGAAGCAGCTATCATGATTTTGAATGATCCGAATAAGGATCAGGCAAAAATTCAGGAGTTGGTGAAGAAAGGCTACATCATCCGCACCCGAGCAGATGCCGACACAAAACAGGCACGAAAGAACGATAAAAGCCAGTTTGAAGCGGCCTGTAAATCAGGTGCTCAGATCATATCGACAGACTACTATCAGAAAAGTACGCATTTTGTTTCTGACTATCAGGTAAGCTTTGATGGAAACCAGTGTTTCAGACTGAATCCCTTCTTTGACAAATAAGTAGGTGTTGAGTATTTTGTCTACAATTTCCGCAGGATCCACTCGGGGGTTGGCTACAAAAGCCCCTACAAGTTCCTGCTGGCACGGGGAATCGACATGAAAAAGCAGTATCTAAAAAGTGAAAACGTTCCAATCTAACACTTGGAAATTCTGTCCTAAAATTAGGGGGTCGGTACAGTTGTCGTTAAAAAAAAGAGCGGGTTGATGACAGGTTGCGCAGCTCCTTTCGCCATTGCCCGAAAGTGCGTTTTCAGAAAATAACTTCTCGCCCGGTACACGCTTTGCCCTTTCTGCACTAGGCGATGATGCTGCCGTATCGAACCGGATGGCGCCCTTGGAAAGTAGGTTGTCGGCTCGGTAGTTCAGATTGTTGGAGAGCATCAAAAAGTGTGGGGCAATCTAGCTTAAGTGGCAATCGGGGCGTGGAGCTCCGCATCTTGGCAAAAGCCCGGATATCGTTGCCGAAAACAGCCGTCTCACTCCTCATTAAATTATTTTTGTAGGAGACTAATCTAGCAATACACATTTGAACCTTCTCAGAAGGTCTGCCTCACAGCCCCAACTTCATAGCGGCATTGTGGCGAACAACCTGCTGTATGCGGGTGTAGCGGTCGATCATCGTACGGGTACGGTGCTTGGTCTGCTGCATGATCTGCGAGTCGTCGGCCCCGTTGAGCTTGGCGATCGTCACGAAGGAAGCCCGCAGCGAGTGGGCCGAGTAGCCTTCGCCAAGGTAGGCTTTGGTCGTCCGGGCCACCTGCTTGTCCGAGAGACGATCTTCGGTGATTTGCTCGTTCTTGCGAATGCGCACGAACAGCGGCCCCGCGTCGCGATCAAGCACTTCCATATAATCCTGCAACGCCCGCACCGGGCAGGTATCCGGATCGGGGCTGAAAAACAGGGCTTTCTGCTCTTTCTTCTTGTACTGATTCGTTTTACTGCCCTGGTAGGACAGGACGGCCCCCTCTCGGGTAAATTGGACGCTTTCCATATTAAGGGCCACCAATTCCGAGCGCCGAAACCCGCCCGCGAACCCGGCCAGCAGCAGCGCGCGGTCACGCAGCCCGGTGGGCGTGGCGGGGATTTGCGCCAGACAGGCTTTGTACTCGTCGATGTCGAAAGCCGGGGATTGCTCGGGTTCGGTGCCGATACTGCGTTTAATTCCCTCCATGACCGTCTTGACGGCCTCGTCACTGGCCGGATTGGCGTAACCGTGTAGCCGGTGCCACTGGCGGATGGCGGCCAGTCGCCGGGAGATCGTCGACCACTTGCGGGTGGCGGCCAGATCGGAGATGTAAGCGGCCAGCGTGGCCGGGTCGACGGGCAACTCGGGCAGCCCGCGGTGGCGCAGCCAGGTGGTGAGCTGGGCGATGTCGGACTGGTAGGCTTTGCGCGTGTTGTCGGCCCCCTCGACCCCCTTGGCAAAAAAGGCCGCCGTTTTCTGGGCGAGCTGCTCGCGGGAGACCAGCACGGGTAGCTCCTCGGATTTGGTCTCGACAATCAGATCGTTCTGCATGGTTTTTCGGTTTAGCAGGCCAAAAATACGAAAAACTATTTACGTCCGATAAGTTAATCTTATCGGACGTAAGGAACCGAGTTGATTGACGCCAAATGTCGCTTATTCAGATTGGCCACCAGAATCGCGCACATGGATTCTGTCCAGATATTAAATGCTCTGTGAAAACCTCAGGCTTACTATACTGCTCTGCCATCGTCGTTCGATTCTTCCCCATACTGCTTCCACTTTGCCAGATCCTCAGGCTTTAATAGTCTCGCCACGAATTCATCCATCCCTACGTCCCGCCGTTCCAGAATATGACGGCGCAATGCTAATGAATTTTGGCTGCCCTCAATACCTTTCTTTCGGAAACTCTTTGCTATGTTCTCAGGCAAGCCTTCCAGCCAATCCTCATAATCTTCACGTGTTACGCTACCACTGGCCAGACCAGAGTATCGATAGGCAGCGTTCCCAAAGTTGAAAAACAAACGATTGAACTCGAATTCGTCGTCAACACATTTTTCTAAGCGCGCCTTTTGGTTCGCTCTAATGCTCTCTTTGGGATGAATTACGTAGATTAGTCGATCGAATTCTTCCTGGGTCATTATGAAGCGTTTCAATGCAACTTTTATTTTCTGGAAGCCGGGTTTCAAAGAAAAGTTAGCTATATACATTATTCGGAAAGTGGCGGCTCATTTGGTAGCTTCATGTGCATCCTTTCCGGCCATTCGCGATTGTCAATTTTGCCTTTTTTTGTTGAATGGTCAATTTTCGTGACTTTCCACACGTGGCTAATCGGGATTATGATCCGGCTAATCACTTCAAGGTTGTCTGGGTTCAATTTGACATTACACAGAAGCCCCCTGTCGTTCAAACTCACGTTCCAAGCAGAGTCATGCCGGAACCATATGTGGGCAAGGTGTACGCGCTGGCCCTCCCTCCCTGGTGTCAAGTGTTCGTAATAGTTGGCCATAACTACGAAATAGCTATCGGGTTCGGCGTACTCATTAACGAGCTTGGTCAGTGATGCTCTAATCTCCGAATCTGAATTTGATTGCTCGGGCATTGCATTAATCGAGAATTTCTAAACCTACAACTTTTTCAAAATCCAAATTATCAGCTGAACGAGGTGTCAAGTGAATGTAGCGGGTGGTGGCTTCCTGGATGGTCTCGGTTTCCCTGAGAAGTAGCGCCACCTCGTACCCATTAATATTAATTCGGCCGATATTGTTGGTTCCCAGCAATTCCTTGATGGCTTCCTGAGTAATGGCTATCTCCAATGTAAAATCCTCGGGATTGAAAAACCTCTTTATCCAGTCGTATACAGAAATTTCTGTTGGGCAGCTAACAGGATTGATAAGTATATCGGGTCGTTCGGTTTTGATTAAGCCAATATTGTACATAGTTTGAATCAGCTTTTTATGAGTTGGTGAAAATATGAAGCATGACTTCATACGAGCTCCAATCTTAGGTAATAATTAGTGGCCAAAGCTAAGAAAAACGGCAAGGAATCAGCTTATTTTTCTGATTGATTCTTAGACTCTCGCTAAAAGGCTTTAGAATATTGGGGTGTACAAGACTGAATGTTGGTATTTAGGGCGTCTCCCTACGGGTCGGGCCACTGCGGGGTTCGCTTCGTTCCGTCTTACGGACAATGCCACTGGCATTCCCTTCGTACCCCTGACGCAAGTTCGGATATACATTGACCCACCCGGCTCACCTCCGCAAGGGACATGCAGTTCCACCGCGACAGATCATTGGCCCGAAATTCGTCCTCACGAGGCCCTGGTAAAATCGAGCTAAAAATCGCTCGTATATCCCAGGGCGGGACATGGCCAACCCCCTGACCTGTCCAAGGTATCGGAAGCTTGAAGTAAGCATCCGAACCCTGGCCAGGCAACGCTCCTCCACCGCCTGCCACTCTTGCTTTGGTACGCACTCCCACCCTGTTGAAATGGAATCTGGATATTAATTAAATCACCCAACCTTTTATCCCCAGAGATATATTCCTCTGCTGCGGCGTCTCATTAGGTAGATGCCGCGCTATGTTGGACTAGGTGAATCAGGGCTTGAACACGCCCACATTCACCTAGTCCCCTGCGGGGCCCCAATCAGCCGACCGTAGCTTGACAATAGTTGATCGATGTGAGTTTACAATACCTCGTGCGATAAGTCGAATTTCTGGTGAATTTTCCGCTGCACGTATACCGTGAGAAGAGGGGTTTCGTTTATAGATTTACATCTATAACAATATTATAACGACATTATAACGTTATAATATTGTTTATTTTATTATCTTTGTTATTCATCTTTTCAACTGTCCTATGCCTAAACTAACCCGATCAGGATTTGAACGCAACGCCAAAGTATTTGAAAAGTCTTGCGATTGGTGTGGGACAACTTATTATGCCAGCCGCTCGACGGCCAAGTACTGTTCAAATACTTGCCGCAGTTACTATAATCAGGCAAAAAATGCTGAGGAGGTGGTTCCATACGATGAAACTGAAAAGATGATCTCTGCCCTACTTTCTGAGAATGCCTATCTCAAAGGCCAGCTTCGGCACTACACAGTTGAGAATGAGGAGTTACGGAAACTCGCTGGTCAGCAACCTGACGCAGAATGAAATCACGCTGAACTTACATCAATACAAAGTGTCCCCTACCCTACTATTTTGGGAAAAATCGGCGTTGAAACTCACTAAACGAAAACGCCGCTGGATTTAGATTTTGATTGTCTCGTAATGTATTACCTATGTCGTAAGCCGTTTTGTAAATATCGTCTGCAGGCACTCGTTGAATAATCCGGTTGATCTGTAAATTCGATAATTTTAGCTCAGCAAGAACCGTGTGCAGAGAGAGTTTTCCAGGAATGGTAACCTGAGCAGTACTCTGATTAGTGATATCGCCCTCTTCACCGAATAGTTGTTGCTGTCGTGAATTAGAATCCGTCTCCTGTTTCAGCAATCCACTCGTTGCAAAGTAGAATCTTATCCCAACTACTCTCCTGCCCTTCTTTTCCAAATCGAAGGTAAAAGCCATATCGCTCTCTTTGAGCTCCTTCTTAGCTACATTGAGCACCTTTATCTTAAAATCCTGAAAACGGTCGTATTTATCCTTTAAATTGAGGATTTGCCTCAGTTCTTCGATTTCAATGTAACGTTGCCCAAATGTCTGGTACTGTTTAAGAAGCCAGTATAGACGATAACTGTAAAAGCTCTTCAAA
The DNA here is from genome assembly GCF_041751555.1 of Persicitalea sp. Taxonomy (NCBI): domain Bacteria; kingdom Pseudomonadati; phylum Bacteroidota; class Cytophagia; order Cytophagales; family Spirosomataceae; genus Persicitalea; species Persicitalea sp. The sequence goes on from NZ_JBGSXF010000406.1 coordinate 20,396, forward strand.
CGGAAGAGCTGCTTTATTTCGGCCTGAGTGAAATTCCCTGCTAGATTCAGAAGATAAGGTTTCAACTTATTATTGAACTGCGCGGTAATAGTGGCTTCCCCTTCCTGATAAGCTGCCATGGCCATGAGTGGTAGCACAACAAATTGCTTTCGCATATTACCATTGCTCCCTTCCACTAACGATTCTATTTGGATGACCTTTTTGCTCATGCTGACACAGGCATCTTTTATCATCTGGTAGGTTTTTCCACCCGTAGCCTTATCCATAAAATCTGATAAGTGGATTTGGCATTCGGAAAATTCTGAATCAGATTTGTTCAAACGGCTCATCATCGCAATGAATAACCTCATCTCGTAAGTCGACATATCGAACTTCGCATTGACTAGGTGATTGTGCTGTGTGGCCTTTTTGGCGATTTTCTTTTCCATTCTTACAAATTTTTCTCAATATAGCGACAAATGAAATATTTTTTCGTCATATCCATATCAGAAGAAACTATTTTACCCCGATAGTGGACTTTAGTCGTTGTATTGGTCTGATTTCTCCACACTGGTGGACTTTGGTCGTCAAATGGTGGACTTTAGACCTGTTTAAAGTGGACTTTGGTCGTTGTTCTAGTGGACTTTGGTCGTCTGATTGGTGGACTTTGGTATCCTTGTAAGTGGACTTTAGTCGTTAAATAGACATGTAATATTATGATTTTCAGGTAAATATCTCAACCGTAATTGGTAATAAATAAATAAAAAATAAACGTAAAGGCGTACCAAGGTTAATAGTAAAAAGATTTAACAGCAAAAGCAGGCTGATAAGGGGTTTTATTCTAATTCGTATGATTTTACTAAATAACAATTCAACTATTCAAAGAAATATCGTCCATTAATAAGGAATCAAGCTGTCGATGGTGGACTTTAGTCGTCATATAGCCCTCCGTAGCACCTTTCCGGGACAACTAACCCCTCAGCAGATTGTGCTTCTAATCCTTTGACTCCTAGTCTAAAATCTGATACAACGACAAAAGTCCACCGTGACTAGTGGACCTTTGTCGTCACATAGCCTCAGTAAAGCATCAAAACAGAGTTTTTGTTGTCTTAACTTCGAATTTCCATAGGTGCAGAAACAAATAACGAATCAATACATATAAAACAGTCAACAATCTATGGCACAGGTACTTCAAAACGCTATTTTGATCGCATTTGGGACTTTTGTTCTGACGATCATCGTATTGCTTGGGATTGATATTATAAAATCATGGTTTAAAAAGCCGTCTTGATGCCGATTTCGCGCTCTGTTTCAGTAGTAATGATTGTATTCTAAGCTGCATGGCATTCCACATGATTACCAATCTTAAATTGCCCTGGCGGCTGACAGACTGCCAGGGCGGTGAATACAAACCTCTTAAAATTTGTCATCACTACTCAAATATAATAAATCAAGCGCTTTCAACCATAGTTTTGGAGATTAGTGGAGCGGTATTAAGTTTTCTTCTCAACACCATATTATTTAAAGTCTCTTGACTTTCAGAAGAGTATCATTCCCAAACTGAAACTTGAGATGCCTTCCACCAGCTTTCTCATAAATCTCAATTTCCATAGTCTTGCCATCAGCTAGCGTACAGTATGGAATGGCGATTACCTTCTCAAGACTTTGTAATCCATTCAGGTGCGTGACACTCATAGGATAATCCATTAAGACAGAGATCTCATTCTCTTGGGCAGCCATTCTTCTGATGTGATTCTTATCTCGGATAAAAACCTTGATAAAATCTATTTGATAGGGCATTAGGCTCTTGTTTTTCATATCCAGCTTCAGGTACAAGACGTTGTTTCCATCCAAAAATACCCCCCTCAGAAGCACATTCAGATCGCTTTTACGGGCTCCAAGCTGCCGGATAAAATCTTTCCTCAACAATACTTCAAGTGATGAAGCTTTAAGCGATTCTTCCAAATAGCTTCCTTCTTCCATCAAATAAGTGTTTGGTGAGCTATTAGAACTCTGTCCAATGCCCAATGACTGGGTAGCAAAATCATCGGCTGCTATATTATTGGAAATGTTGATGTTAAAGACTTCTGGGTTATCATTGTACCGAATCAAAAAGCTGAAAAGACCTCCGTCCTCTGTAAATACCGTCATATTTGTTTCACCGGGAAAGCCTTTGGCATCAGACTTCACGCGAAGCACGTTCAGCAGTTTTTCCGGCACTGTAGCAATCACCACATTGCTGCCAGCGTCAAAGTCTTGAATTTTGGAAGGAAAAATGATATGCGTTGTCTTACTGTAAGAAAGCTCGACAGGATAACTCCCTCGCACAGAGGTTTTGGCAATTGGAAGAATAAAAGGATGTGGTTCAATCTCGATTGGTCTCAAATAGGTCGCCGACCGGATCGCACTATTTGGGATAATAGTGTCATTTTCAACGGTCTGTGCAACAACCATCTGGCTGAACATGTAAATTATCCAGAAAATATTCAACGTCCTTATCATGCCTCTGTGTCGTTTCATTTTTGTTGATTCAATTTTCATCATCGACTCCATCTTCGTATAAATTCATTTCCGGCGTTGCCGTCCCGGATCGCAATAGTATCTGGTAATTAGGCCTTATCTGAGCTTTTGGTTGTTGGGCCTTTCTGGTCAAAATATTTTTTCCAGCGTTTAGCACCATCCCAACTCCCTGCGATGCCAATTGGCCGCCAACCTGCTGTCCGACCGAACCTCCCACGATATAACCTGGGCTGGCAAGTTGAGTCGAACCCTGGACAATAGAACTGTTCGTACGTTGCTTCAGCTTCATATCCGGCACATACAACCCTTTCCGGCCATCGAGATCATACGCCTCCATTTGGACGTTATAAATGAAATTATCCATACGGATTTTAGTAACGGTTATGTCTATACGATCACCATTAATTCGTGAGATACCATATACAAGGGTATTCTTAGGCAGGACGAGGGACTCGCCTTCGATCCCTATTACTGTTTCGTCCTGCATTCTGATCGCTACCGAAGATCCATTGGTGACGGTAATTCCATCCCCATCACCATGAACAGATGCCCGAATTGAACTGCTCGTTTTTGATGGTCGCGTGTTTCTTAGCTTTCGGCCGTTGAGTCCATAAAATGAATTACCTCCTTCGCGGCCGTTAGTACCAATCACGGCGTCTTGGTAGGGTTCAATCTCGTAATTTTCGCTTTTCACAACAGAATTAGCACGTCTGGCAACGGTTGTCCGGATTGGAGAGGCTGAGGTTCCAACACCCGGTTGCCCTTGCTGTTGAATTTGCCTATCAAGAAGGTCGAGAAGTTTTTCATTGGCCTGGATTCTCTGCCTTTCCTCTGTACTCATTTTCTCATTTCCCATTCGTTCATCTCTACCGAGTGAAGGGTTTCTATACATTGCATCGACTGTACTATTAACATCTCGATTGAAACCTCGCTGTTGCGCAACACTATTTTCCCAAGCTCGATTCTTTTTTTGCTGACTACTTAATTTGACCTCGTTGGATGTAGCAAAGCTTCCTTTTTTCGCATTGATCCCCATTTCCGCCGCAATATCATCCACGGACTTGTCGTTGTTGGAAGCGATCCCCATTGAACTACCCGTTTCTCCATTCAACATTTTAGAATTAATATTAGAATTATCATCGAAGGAAATGCCCAGGCCATTGACATCGTTCAGAGGGGTTTCTACCGAGTAATTTCCGTACTTCTTATCTTTTTCCAAATCCTTAACCTTTGCATCGGGGACTGTCATGGCCATCCCAAGGACATCGCTTGTACCTTTTTCAGATTTCCCTATCCAACCTTGGATATTGCCCATGATTCCTACGACGATGAGGATAGGTATTGGGAGCAATACCATGAAAACATGCTTGGAGGGCTTTGAAAGCTGCTTGGCCTTCTCAGCTTTTATCTCGGTGGTCTTATCCATTTTTTTCAAATAAAGGGTAACAATAAATGGGCGAAGTAATAGAATGCAGCCAACCAGATGAGACCAATCAGAACGGAGGTTGTTCGGATCCCAATCTTATGTTGGAGAGAGTTCAGGGCGTTCCCGGTGGATTGAGCCCTTTCTTTTACTGCCTTCCTGATTCCTGATCCTAGTTCGTAGCCCGAAAGCTTAGATTCACTTTTAATCGACTTACCCCGCTGACTGTAATTTTTCATGATGGTTACCTTATGATTTCTTCTTTAGCATCACTGCGCTGCGTGATCCGAAAATTCCTGAGCAAGAAACCCTGCGGGTTCACCTCGGATCGGGTGACATCCACTAAGGATGCTTCGGATGCCAATAGCCGCGTAATTTTGTTGGTCGCTCGTTCTTGAATGACCTTGAATACCGTTCGTACCTTATAAGGGTATTTCTTCATGTCAACTTCCACGTCCTCTACCACTACTTTCTGGTTGGTGTTAGTCTGAATTAGTTTTTGATAAAACGAGTCTTCTTTCAATCGCTCGAAGGTCATTTTTACCGACTCATCAGCCAGGAAAGAGGCTTTCACGTAGTTCGCTTCAATAGAACGGGCATCGGGTGGGTTCGTGAAGAACAATTCGTGGAAGCGGGTCACATGAAATATAGCTTCGGCGGGTCTGTTTTCCATTACGTTGGCACTGAATGCTTCTAAGGCAACTCCTCGGTTCACGACAAAAATTCTTCTCGAAGCATCGGCAGAGTGCTTGTAGGCCATCACCACCGAAATGATACAAGTGAGTAGGCAACCGATCACAACGGTGATGACTAGCACCCTAGCGCGCTGATGTCCTTTTTCTAAATCAAGCAATTCCTTCATTTTTTTATTCTAAAAGTGTCTTCTGATTTTTTGTATCGTCGAAAACTTGTAGCGTTACCCCATGATTATGAATGTAGGTCACGCTTGTTTTTTCATTAAATTGCTTATAACACCATACTACACAACCGATTGTCATGGTCAATGAAAGCACTGATATTATGATTGCTTCCAATTGAATTCTCATGTAGCTCTCGTAAATTGATTTTCTTCCCATTAAGTGCTAGGTTTTGAGTTATTTGAAAAACCACGAGATGGCCCTCTGGCTGCCGAGGTAAAACCTCCGTCACGCGAGCCCCCCCCTCCTCCCCCACCCATTCGACTGCTTGCCGTGTCCTTGATCATTGAACCAATTGGCCCCGAAGTGCCCATTACGGAAGTGGCCATAGTTCCGCTGGACATCCGCTTGCTCCCAAATCTCCCAGCGGTGTTAGTACTTGAAGCAACCTTTCCTGTCAGCCCCTGAATCATGCCTGATGATCCTCCTACCACCATGATCATATTCGTGATAGAAGGTATTTGCATATAGAGCACCAGGAGGATGATTAGAACGCCTGTATATACCAGCCCGAACGCAAAAGGGTCCTGTGAAGGTAAGGTGCTAGACATATCCCCAGAAGCCATCATTTCGTCCAGAAAGCCCATGTTGAGCGTTACTGCAATGTTTTGGTAAATACCAGCCACCATTGGGAGAAGCGCATAGTTGACGTATTTACCAAACCACTCCAATACATTATTACTTAGACCATCGAAAATCGCAAAGGCAATCGCCAGGGGTGCTACTATCCTGAGTATAATCCTGTAAACCGCCGAAATCAGGTAAAGTATGATGTAGGCAATGTCGCCCAAGAGCGACATCATGGATTGGGTGAAGTCATACATGGCAGATTTGAAATCATCCGACATTTTGCCGACTGCGATGTTAAATGACTTAGTCACAGCCGCAAACATATCGTCGCCCGGCTCACCAAACTCCATCGCATAGGCATCATCGTTGTCCTCTATTTCCTTCCACTTTTTCTTCACGGCTTCTTCGCGTTTCTTTTGTAGCATGGCCACGCGATTCTTGACTGATTCGTTATCTGCCTGGGCAGCAACCGCGACTTTTTGAAAGGTGGTATCGATGAGCGTAGTGATCTGGGGAACGAGTCCAATTAGAATCATCAGGGCAAAGGGTCGGAGCAGAGGAATAAAATTGATACCCTCATTTCTGATGATCTGCCCGGATACTTTTGAGGCAATGTAAAACAGCCCCGCAATGCCCGCTATCGCCCGAGAAGCGTTCATAAGCTCGACGCCAATCCCGCTGTTGTAAGTATTCTCGGCGATTTCCTTGGCGTACATAGAATCAATAACCTTCAGCAAGTCTGCGCTACCAAAGGCCAGAATAGATAAGATGCTCATTGTGGTTTCGGTTTGGTGGTGGATTGACCTTTGTATTTTTCCGAAATAGCGGCATTCGCCGCATCAAGCTTCTCATTCATCTCTCTGATGTATTGATCTTTGAGCGGTGCCACTGTCTCCTGGATAATCTTGCTCCTCTGCAAATCGATTTTCTTTTCATAAGCATCCCACAAAGGGCCGCAAATCTCCTCCATTTGGTACTCCCAGTCTTTGAGTGCTTTATCGAAGGCATTCTTGCCTTTATCCTCATAATGGGTGGTGAAAGTTGCCCCGCTCGTAGAATCATAATGCATGGTGGTAGCAAAAAAGGTGTTCTGTGGCGTAAGCTGCGGAACCATGGGGCAAGCGCCTTCTTTCATCTTTATGCTAAAAAATCCCATTTGGGTGGTCTTGGGAATCTGTAAGCTGGCCAGCGATTCCGCTTCCAATTCGGCTATCTGCACCTTCGTGTTGTATTCCTGATAAAGCTGCTGCTGGATCATGGCGGATTCTTGGGCCATCTTCCGCTCTACATCAAAATCGACTTCCTCGTTGTCATATTCATTACCGTAGGTGTAGCCAGGGAACTCGTCCACGCCGGAAAAACTACTACCTCCGTTACGGGTGGCGTCGGCGGCGATATTGTATAAACGAGCGGTGGCGGCTTTGTCCTCCACGCCGAAGGATCTTCGCTGTGAAATGTAATTGATCCGTCCCACGTATCGGCGTATTTCACCATTCAGCCGTTTTAGCTTATCAGATGCTTCATTTACCCCGCGCAGCCGGGAACCATCGTCCATGGTGGAGTTTTTCTGCTGCACTACTTCCGCCAAGTCGGTTGTAATGGCGGCTACCTCTTTGCCAAAAGCCACAAAGTCTTTTGATATGACGCTGAACTCGGTGGATAGAATGTGCTTATCGGCAGCCATGACCCGACCATAGTTGTTAACCAGGGAAAGAGTGGTGCTGGCTTCCTTGGCAAGATCCACTCCTCTACCCACCTGGCGAATGAACTTTGAGATTTGCACCAGCTTCTTCACGTTTCCCACGAGCTGACCAAAGGAGGGTTCTTGAAAAAACTTAATGATGGTGGTTACCGTCGTGTGAATAGGATCATAGGTCACCATTTGGGCGAAGCTTTTGTACGCTCCCAGCAATAAACAGCAGAGCAGAAAAACGAGGTTTAGGTGGTTTGTTTTCATACTAAATGGGTTTTGAAAATTGACGTTTATCCTGTTTTTAAATCCAATCGTATCAAGACCAAAGTGACACCGTGTCACTTTCAAAACCAGCCTTACGATTAGTATGAGGCAAAATGTTCAGCACGCTCCCCTTTGCTCCACGCCCGGATTGCCTTCTCTGTGTTACCCTTATAAGCAGTCTGTGCCAGTTTCTGAATCTGCTCAACCTCACTTTTCTTGGTGGTAAAAGCCGCATAAGCAGTCGGGGAAACTTCGATTCCATATACCTTGGTCAAATCCTTAAGCATGACACAGGCTTCCCGGTAGGGTGGGCGCTTATGGTCGAGCGAGCGATTCACGCTCTGGACAATGGCGGACTGCTTGGGGCTGAGCCCCAAAAGGCCCTCAATCTCAGAAAACCGATTTTCGTAATTCTTCTGGTCCAGCAGCACCTTCACATCGGAGTTATTGATGATGGCGTCTTTCACGACTTCGTTACCCACCAAGTCGTCTAATTCCTGGGTCACTACGATCAATGCTCCGTCGTGCTTACGCACTGTCTTTGAGGCCCATCTGAGAAAATTGGCGAATTTCTCTTTTGTCAGCGCTTTCCAAGCTTCCTCAATAATAAGTGCTTTGATTACGCCCTTCACGTTGAATAATTTCCTGACGTAGGTATTCATGATCATGATAGTTGTGACCGGAAATAGAACCGGATGATCCTTTATGTTATCTAATTCATAGATGACAAAGGGCAAATCCATTAGGTCGATGTTAGCACGTGAATTCAACAGGAACCCGTATTGTCCATCCCGATAGTAGGGTTTCAAACAGTATAGAAAATTGGTCAAGTCGAACTCCCGTCCCTCTCGGCCCCCGTTTGCAGTAAATATCTCGGGGTAGGTCTGCTTCGTGAAATCATAAAAGGTGTCGAAGCAGGGAAACATCCGGCTTGAATTGTTCTTGTCATTTCGGAGAATGAGGTAGTAGTTGTGGACAATGTCCCGGATCGTCGTAAGCTCGGCGTTTGTCACCTGTTCGTTATCCGATTTCCACAATGACAGCAGAAGTTCAGCTAATGCGTCCTCATCCTCTTCCTGCGGGCTGGCATCTTTAAAGTAGAATGGGTTAAAGCTAATCGGGTTTTCCTTTTCGTAGGTCACGTACCGTCCCCCCATGACGTCGCACAGCCTACGGTAGCTGTGGCCAACGTCCACAATACTCACGTGCATCCCCGCCGTTAGCATATAATATACCATGTTGTTAGTAAAGAAAGACTTGCCGGAACCGGAGGGACCAACGATAAAAGTGTTTCGATTGGAAATTGATCCATTTTTCAATGGCTCATCAAAAAGATCGACCATTTTGGGATTGCCAAAACGATCTGTCATTCTGATTCCCGACTTTGAGAAAGGGGCATCGTTGTAATTGGTTTCTATGGCCAGAAGACAAACAGCTTCCTCAATAAAGGAAGTAAGCAGATTGTCTATGCCCAGCTCCCCAATGTTGCCGGGGATACAGGACCAGTACAAGGTCGATACATCGTGCTTGGCCAACCTTGGGACGAAACCAATATTGCTAAGCGCCGAAGCCGTGCTGGAGCGGAAAGCCTCCGCCGTTTCGCGATCCCTATCCCAAACCATGACACTGAAATGTGCTTTAACGGCTGTCCTAGCGCTCTTTTCCATTTCAAGAAGATATTCATCCTTATAGGCCATCGAAACCTGGTTGCCCTTTTCCCACTCCGAAAATGAAGTGTGCCTTTTTATCTCCGCAACCAGCTTCTTCGAAAGGGCGTCCCGGTCTTCAATCATTATAACCTGATTATAGATATGATTGAAGGGAAGCCCCAGCCCCAGAAACGCGCCCGTGCTTACCGGGATGCTGTACCGTTCGGACGAATAAGGTTCGTAAATGACAGAATTGGTCACGGCTGGCGGAAACACGCCCAACTCAGAGATGACGTAAGTAAAAGCCGTTTTACCACCGACCTGAATAGATCCGTCCACGGCCGTCTCCACCTCATGCAGACTCCGGTCGTCGAAACTCAGGCTCGTGTAGTTCTCGAGCAACCCCGTTTTGTCTGCGTCACCGACAATTTCTCCGATATCCAATCGCCGAATACTCGCTTTCCCGGAACCATTCAACAAATATTCGAACTGCTCACAAGAGTCCAAAAAGACTTCCCATGTCTCAGGTAGGAGAACATCTTTCGGCACCAGGTGTCGTTTCAGCAAAGAAGAGTGCTTGGAAGATTTGGAAGAGCGAGATTTAATATCGCTACTTGGCCGAGTGATGAATATATAGGCCTTGTGTTTTATGCACGAGCGTTCAGCAAAATGCAGTTCGTTATCAAAGGCTACAAAATTGCCGTTTCTGATTGTGGGACTTTTCAGATCTGCTTGGTAGGTCTGGGAAACATACCAATCCTGCTTGTGCATGATGTAGCCGACAGGTAGCGTTTTTATTGCGCTCACGTAAGCCTCTGTCAGAATATCGATCTCACCGTCAGATGAGGTAAATATTTCAGGATGCACCACTTCAAAGGCCATTGTAAGATCGCAGTTAACTGAAATTATCACCCCCGTTTCTTCGTCTATTCTGAAAATGGGATATATCTCCTCAAACTTTTTCACCCGATTGTTCATGATTATCTGCCCTTTACAATTATTTCCCTCTTGACTATCGACCTAATCAATCTGTACCTCACGATATGTTTCGGCTGTTGGCTCCGCACGGGCAGCTTATCGAATCCCCACCGGCCGTGCGATTTGTTGTAGCTTGTAGGGATGAGGTACGATGCCACCAGGCCCAAACCTAGAAATACGATGTTGAATACAACTGGAACCCCTAGTATGTGGAGTAGCAGGGTAGTCATGATAAATCCCACGGCACCGCCGGCGGCATAGTAGAAATATCTTCCCCGCAACCCCTTGAACTCAATCTCGTTGTCGATCCCTCGGTAAATGGAATACTTTTTCATATCTGACTGATAGTCTTAACCTAAAATCGAATCGATTATCCAACCCATCATGAAAAGAAACATCAGCGAGCCAAACCACTTCAACATGTATTCGTAGATGTCGTTGTCGCCCTTCTGGATTTTGCTGTACACCCTGATGAGGCAAAATATGGCCATGGCCAGTCCCAGATATAGTGCGGCCTGATGGGCTTCGGCCGCGTAGCTCAGCGCCAGGAAATGGGGAGCGGATCCTGAACTCGCCCACGAGCCGCTATCATTGTAGATGAATGACTCCACAGCGTACACCAGAGCGGATGCGCCAGCCAATCCAACTAACCATCGAATGGCTGGCGCTTCGAAATCCTCACCTCGCTGCATTCCCTGGTAGATTCTCATTCCGGCGACTAGACCCGCTACGGCGATAATTGTCAAAGTGATGATTTTCGAGATTGTCCAGGCAGCGGTTAAGTCCATAACTGAGGTACTCTATTTTTCCATGAAATTCTTGACATTACTATCGCCTTGCATCGGCTTCTGTGCAGAAGCAAGGCTCTGTAGAACGTATCCGACGACAAAGAGCGCTATGATCGCCCCCAGCCATCGGAAGGCATGACGCTTGACATCGTCCTCCCCATTCATGGCCATGTTGTAAATCCTGAGTCCACCCAACAGTCCCATGATCCCACAAACCGCAAAAACAAAATTGGAGAACACGTCCAGATTGTTTGAAAGGGGATCAGTAAAGTATCGGTCAACGATGGAACCGTCAATTGCTCCTTCTCCCCCGCCCAGGTAATGCTGCGCCTGGCATAATAGGCCAAAAAATACGGCACTTGAAATCATGTAATAGGTGATTTAGCTTGAAGACGATTCCGATTAGGCAAAAAATACAGCTTGTAATACGGCAGCGATCGATAGCAGAAACAGGACAGCCCCAACCCAGCCAATCGCGCTTTTTTGAACGTCCTGATCACCATTTTGCCATTTGGAGTAAATCCTGAATCCGCCAAACAGTCCCACCAGGGCGGCGATGATATAAATCAGCGTCGTGACAGGTTCGAAGTAGGCTTGAAGGTCGGCAGAGGCCTGCTGTATGGCCTGAGCGCCAGCCTGAATACCGGGATTTTGGGCGAAAGCCACTCCAAAAGAGAGAAGCATTGCTGACCCGATGAGGGGAATTCTTTGCAGTTGCTTGGTCATGGATTATTGGTTTTGAATTGAATGGAAATCATTTAGTCACGCTGCACGGTCGTACTGTATCATTGGAAATGCATTGAAAATCACTTTTTCCCGAGAGTTTAGCAGAGTCGAGATAATCTCCTCGACGCTCTTTCCTGTCTGGCGGGCAAACTCATTGACCTTGTCGTTAGCGGCCTTACACTCCTCTACTAACTCGGGATACCGCTCGGCATCGTTTAGCGTAGTCGCGCGAATATTGGTGAGGTGCACAAGTTCCTCGGCAGTCAGATCACCAACAATGTCGTTGCTCAGCGTCAGGTCGTCCGTTGAATCGTCTGCTCTATACTCTATGGGTCTCTTCAATGTAGGCCATTCACCATCCTCGTCACCTTCTTCTTCATCTACTGAGGAGGTAAGCGGAGACGCCTCCTCTTGGCTGTTTGCCTCATCCTCCAACATAGTGGCTACTGAATCTTCAAGTGGCTTATGACTAGCTTGCCTGCCGTAAAATGTTGCCTCGTAGTCATAGGATGATTCACTCTCATCGCTATCGTCACCAGAGTTTGTTAGTCTCTCGATTGCGACCCTGTCCGCTTCTTCGATATTTTGATTGCAGTTTCTGAGGGATTCGTATCCGGCGACCTCTGGACGATTTTGCATATTTTCTTTTCGTCCATTTAATAAGCCCACTGACGATAAGTAGATGAATGCGTAAACGATAAAGGCGACGAACGAAAAGAGGATGTATGCGCCGTTACTTATTGTTAATAATAGCATGACAAACAACAGGTTTGGTCATTTAAAACTTAATGGTATGAGTACTTTTTGGGCATTTTCCGGAAGTCTCACCGTCGGGTCAACGGTATAATTTCTGCCGAGAAGGAGTCGATCTTTTGCTGGTGCCAGTTCCAGAAAAACTCCCTGGTCTTTCTTCACAATCTTGGCCGATTTGATAAGTGGTTCAAGCATTGGCAGATTCGGATAGCGCTCCACCACCAGCCGTGCCCGCTGGTATTCCGCCTTAGTGGTTTCTCTACCGTGGTGCAGCAGCAGGCCGACTCCCAAAAACACCACCGCAGTCCAAGCCCATGCGTGCTTGGCAAAACCGTAAGTAAATGCTACCCAAGGATTTTCTGTCACGACGGGCTTTGTAGCATCGCTCAACTTCTTTATCTCACTCATTATTTTTTCAGATATTGCTTTCTGACTCTCGATATCATGCTGTCCCTTTTCTCTGACTTCATTCAATAAAGCTGCGGTCAGCGAGTCCATAGCCAAGCCGTACTTTTCTTGGAAGTGGCCGCTAATGCGGCGCAGTACCTCGTTGGGAATTTCTCGCGTCGTTTCCAATGGCTAAATAGTTATGGCTTTCACCAGCTTGTCCATTTTGGTCTTGGCGAACCACCCGGCTGCCAGAATTCCACTTCTCCCCTCCCCTCTCTCAACGTTGTTGATGATCTTGCTGGCGAGGTCGGTATTGGGTTCAATGTCTCCGAAATGCTCTACCGACATCCGGCACTTCTTTGCCACCGCCAGGCATTCTTCCTGCTGCTGCGGAAAATTCTGAAAAGTGTTTGCGTTGATCCAGACCATGATTGGAAAGACATTTCCGACAGCTTTATAAATTTTCATGAGATAATCGACGCACGAGGTATAAGCGGTGCCACCCGCAACGACTACATGGAACAAGAATTCCACACCCAGGTACTGCTCAAACTGTTTGAGTTCATCCTGATTCAGATCCATCGTCAAGAGGGCTGGAACCTGCTCCGATTCCGGCGCACCAAAATCCAGATAGAATACTTCATTATTCAGCGACGACAATTGTTGGATGCTGTCGAATAATCGGTCGCGCGCTATTTTGCGGTAGCTGTCTAGCAGGTCGATCTCCGCCAGCCGCAGTTCCTTCTCTGCCAGGAACCGCAACTGAGCCGTACTGGTCTTGGTGGAACTGTCGACGTCAATAAAAGTGCGGCTGTCATCCTCCTCGTGCTTGATAGCAATGAGGTAAGTCAAAAATGACTTTCCTACTCCACCCTTCGCCTGGATGATAAAGTTGAATTTCTTAGTTACCGCTGACTGCTCCATACTTGGTTACGAATTGGTTTTTCCCGCCCACTTTATAAGAGCGTTGGATTTGCTTTGGGCTTCTGAAAACGCATCCATTGGTTTGAATTCATCCATTTCCTTCACTATGGAATGGTACTCGTTGTGACAGTCACCGCTTTCACTTTCGTGACTGGTTATGGAGCTGAAGGAGGGCATTGGCTCCAATCTTTGTCCCTTAACTTTGTCGAACTCGTGACACTTACTCCTCAATGTCCGCATGGTTTGAATCCCAACCCGTATTCCCAGATTCGCAGTAATTATTTTGGAAGCACCGAGTAAGGACAGCTCTTTCACCTCACGACGGAACAGCTTGTAGAGTAATTCAAATTTTCCTTTCACCATATCATTTTCGATCAGGAAAATTAATCTCTGCCTGTCTTGGAAACCATCCTTTATAAATCCCTCTTCTGACATCCGCAATTGAATTATGGCTCAAATATCGTGGATGAAATTTTAAATTGAAAATATTAAATCAATAATTATTAAAAATAAATTTGACCAACACTTTTCCAACTCGTGGTCAACATGGAAGTAACACGGGGCTAACACACGACTCGTCCAGCACAAGCATTTAAGTAACAGAGCCTGTAATCATTCACTTTCAGAAGTACGGAATAAGGGTCACATACAGCCTGCCTTCTGTTTTTGAAACTAGAACGTGTATAAAATATTAATTTTATAATACCGTATATTTGATCCTTCATTTAGCAAGCTATGTTTTCACCCGGTCGAAATTCACCGCAGGTGTATTTTACCAGGATGAAAACTGCTTGCCCTGCGGGAGTCAATTCGCCATTCGGCTCATTGTGAACTTATTTTGAATGCATTGTTGAAAAATGAGAAAGCATAAAAAGCCGGGAAGGCCGCCCTTAGAAGTGGAGGAAAAGCGCCATAAAGTAACCTTAATGCTTTCCCCGACAGAGATCAAAAGTCTTAAAAAGGAGTATGAAGGATATGCAGTTGGATTTTCAGTTTTTTGCCGCGAGAAGCTGCTAAACCGCGAGGCGGCCACCCTGAGCAAACCCATGGAGGAGGGTATCCAGCGTCAGCTTACGAATCTCCTCAAACTGTCAGGCAGCTTGTTGCTGCTCTCAAAAAAGACTTCTTCTCAATCGCCCATCTCGGATGACTTTGGGCGGATGGCGGAGAATGTGAAAGAAGTGGTTCAGCGCGCCGTTTACGCAGTAAATGAAATAGCCTATAGCCAAAGCCTAGTCATGGAATTAGATTCGATCATCTTTGACTTAGAAAAATCTATAAAGGATAGGGGAGCTGCCCCAGACGGAGGGGCATGCTTGAAGATTGTGTTGCAAAAGGTCGATGACCTGAAAAAAGCTATGGAACCCTTCCTGAAACTTTACAAATTAAAGAAGCTACGCCATGATCGGTAAAATTGGAAAGTCAGGTCAGAATTTCCTTGGAGTTCTCTCCTACTGCAAATACGATCGCGCTGCTCTTAGAAAGAATGAAGCGATAAAAGTGCGTGGTGAATTGATCTATTACCAGCACATAAACGCCCTCTTGTTCGGGGAGAAAGTGCCACTTAATATCATCGCCGATGAACTCAAAAGCGTAGCCGCTTCGAATTCGCGTACGCAAAAGCCCGTTTGCCACGTCAGTATCTCCTTCCCGCCTGGCGAGAGTCCTGATAAGGGAACATTGCGAGGCATCGTCACGGACTTTGCCGAAGACTTTGGGTTCAGAGAGAATGGATTGCTGGCTTTCAAGCACACTGATAAGGAGCATGAGCATATCCACATCATTGCCAATAAAATCGCCAGTAACGGCAAGAATACAGCTAAGTCCAGTTACAACTATCTGGAAATGGGTCGATTTTGTCGGAAAATGGAAATCAAATACGATCTAAGGCAGGTGAAGCAAATGGACTCTCTAAAACTCGAAGAGGCTTTTGCTCCCAGAATGACGACCCATCACGAGAGGCTGCGAAGAAATATTGACGACCTGATTCCCGAGTGCAATAATCTCCATACGTTGCAGATCAAGCTGTTGAAAATGGGATTTAAATCTAAGGTCGGAAATGGGGTAGCTTTTATCTGTAAAAAGACCGGAACGCAAATAAAAGCTTCTTCACTCGGAAGACAGTATTCAAAGACAAACCTCATTCATAGGATCAATGGCGAGTATAAATCGGAGGGAGAAGTACAATATTCCGAAAAAGTGATTAAGGACGCCTCAGTCAAAGATTCGCAACTAGAGAAGCGATTGAGCCCCAAAGTGAGATGAAATCATCAAATAAAATGTAGGAAGCTCCCCAATTGGCAGGAAACGCACTTTGAAAGTGACACGGTGTCACTTTCAGCAAAATATTTCTAAATATAATTGGATAGAAAGACCTCTTTACTACATTTGTAAAAAACCAATTAGAGTTAATCGCATCTATTCCAATGATCAATCAGGAAAAAATCGTCGATTTTATTCGTTCGCGGCCCGGACTCAAAATTCCGCCTTTGGAGAAAGAGGCAGGTATCCCGTCGCAAACGCTCTCCAAAGCCTTATTAGCCAATGCGACTAATATTCCCAAGAAGCATTTGTCGGCGATAGAAACGGTACTCAGACAATACGGATATACTGACACCTTCGATAATGGGGTGAAGTCTGCTAATGTCCTCTCAATCGTCAATCACAAAGGGGGTGTAGGGAAAACCACCACAGTCATTAACCTAGCCAAGGCGCTAAGTTTATACGGCCTGCGTGTGCTTATGATCGACATGGACTCTCAGGGAAACCTCTCTCAGTGTTACAATATACACGAGCCAGATACCCAGATCATCGACAGCTTATTGTCCGATGCCGAAATTCCCGTGCTTCCGATCGCTGACAATCTTTTCCTTGCACCTTCCGACATCCGCATGGCGGCACGCGAAAGCGACCTGATGAATTCCATCGGTTCCGAGCGAAGATTGACCATTAAACTCAACACGATTAAGGATCAGTACGATTACATTCTCATCGACTGTCCTCCAAGCCTTGGCATCTGCACCACTTGCTCCCTTGTAGCTTCCAGCGATTGCATCGTACCCATTCAAGCAGAAGCCTCCGCTTATCACGGCGTCGCGAACTTGCTGAACCACATATCAGATATCCGCACCTTCGCTAATCCAAGTCTTAACATTAAGGGGTTTGTTTTCACAATGATAGACAAGCGGCTGAATCTGCACGCGGACATGATGGAACACATCAAAAACTCCTTCCAAGGGATTCATGTGTTCGACACGATCATCAGCCAGTCCAAGGCTGTGAAGGAATCACAAGTAGCCAAGGAGGACCTCCACACCAGCCACCCTTCCTCGACCCCTTGGAATCAGTACAAAGCCCTGGCAACCGAACTCTTAAAACTCCAATAGCATTATGGCCAAGACTAGCCCCCTCGACAAGCTGAAACAAAAAACTGCCGACTTGAAAATACCCATGTTTCAGCAGGAGATTTTCATTAAATCAAATCTGAATGTTATTCCTGAACTAAGGAGTCTCATTCCGCCGCTTAAAGCGGACGAGCAGGAGCAATTGGAGGCCAATTTGCTGGCTAACGGCATTAAAGACCCCCTCACCGTCTGGGAAACTACTGTGGCTGTGGTGAAAAGTGGACTGGATTCTAAAAGTGCTTCCAACCAATTATTGGACGGACTTGCCGATGACGCCAAAATATATGTGCTGATCGATGGCCACAATCGGTATGATCTCGCACAGAAGCACGGACTCGATTACCGAATCAACATCGAAAGCTTTGATAACATGGTAACCGTGCGGGACTACATGATCAACTATCAGTTGGGTCGACGGAACCTGACGCCCGAACAATCCTCTTATCTGCGGGGGCTGAGGTATAATAAACTGAGGGAAGGAAACAAATCCGGAAGGGAAGTCAACGTGGCCGAGAAATTGGCTAATGAATACAACGTTAGTACCCGCACCATCAAAAGAGATTCTGGTTTTGCCAAGGGGATGGACGAGCTATCTCCCGAATTTAAACAAGAGGTTCTTTCGGGCCAGACCCAATTGCCCAGGGAAGCGGTTAAAGCGCTTGCCAAGAAAAAACCAGCTAAACCTATTGAATCCCTGGATGAGTTGAACGCAGTTTTGGAAAAAATGCCCAAAGCATTCAAAAGCCTGGACGATTTGAAGGGAAAGCCAGAGAATGCCGACCATAAAAGATCCGGCACAATAGCGGACTTAATTCAGGGAGTGGTGGCTTCAGAGACTACTACTGCCGAGGCGAAGGACAGCGGAAAAGCGCAGGAAGATTCAGACTCGGAATTAATTAAGTTCGTAAAGGAGGATTATCGGGTGGAAGACAGCCAGGCTGCAAAACTTCAAATGAGATTGAAAAGTCTGTTAAATGAAGACCTCTCTAAAAAAGACACTTTGAAGCTACTCATTGAGAAAGCCAATGAGCTTCTGAGCGTGCTTGAATGAGTTTTGAAAGTGACACGGTGTCACTTTCAAAATCGAGAGAAGGTAGTTAAAAATGCCCCATCAAGAACAATATTTGGAGGGTCAAGTACTTTATAAATTGCAAATAGTTAAAGTTTCGTCCCCTAACTGATCTCCATTTATGGCTGTCCGACTTAAATATTTGAGCGTTATCCTAATGATAATGATGACTTTGCTTTCCTGCGATTCCAAAGAGAGTGCGGAGCAAGGCGAGGATAACAGAACCGCCGAGTACTTGGGAACATGGAAAAGAATACCAAAGGAAGGTCGCCCGGTGTCCCCGGATGCGAAAGTTGTGACATTCACGATTTCCGAAAAAGATGGTGGCCTGTTCATG
The DNA here is from genome assembly GCF_041751555.1 of Persicitalea sp. NCBI lineage: Bacteria > Pseudomonadati > Bacteroidota > Cytophagia > Cytophagales > Spirosomataceae > Persicitalea > Persicitalea sp. Next base: position 38,780 of record NZ_JBGSXF010000406.1, read on the forward strand.
CGGTACAATAACGGAACGACCTATCCCCTCAAATACGAAATGGAAGGCAGCTACTACTTCGCCGTCACCCCAATGGGTAGTGTTCCCCTGCTTTTCGATCAGGGCGTGATCACCATCAACAATGGTTTTGAATTCAAATACCGAAAGATTGGCGAATCCAAGTTTTAAGAGACCGTGTGCGTGTAATTACTAGTCTAAGGACAATCCTCACGTTATTTTAAGCCTTTAGCGCTCATCCTGCGTTTGTACTCCGCCTGGAATGCTCGCTTGGTATTCTCATAGTAAGAGGGATCGGATTGAGTTCTGTACAGTTTCTCATTGGCCTCTTCCTCAATCGCCCTCTGCTGTTCTTGAGCCGAAATGATTTTCGGAATCGAAAACTGACTGGGTATAATTGCGCTTCCCTCCGTGTGACGCATTCCTAAGGAATCCTGCTGAGAGACAACAAAATAGGGCCAAATTTCCTTTCCATAGGCATGGCGGAAGGTAGAAGGGATCTCATACGCCAAGCGCTGATTCTCCAATCGGATTGTGCTGCCAACCTCATCCAACATACTTCTGTACTGCAATAGCTTGTAGTTTTCCGCCCGCCTTCCAGTCCACGCACTTTGTTGGCAGCTCGTCGTGGTAGATAGCAGCAATGCCACCCACGCAGCGTATCTCTTATCAATAAACCTCATATCCAGATTGAAACCATTTAGGTCTTAGCGATGAAATAATTTCCAAAGATTGAAATAATATTATAGATTTGAAAATTAATAATCTGTAAAAATTATTTAAAATGTCTGCTACTAACGCTGAGAAAGAGGGGAGGGCAAAGGGAGTTGACTTGCTACTGTCTATCGCGCTGCTACTGGTTTTCCTACATCACTACTGGTATAACTATGACCTTTTTAAGAACATACCCGCTCTCGGGTCATTGAGTCCAACCGCGCTACTCAATCAGATATTGGTTCGGCTCAATGAGCGCTACGACCTGTTCCTTCATCCGCTCATTACCAAGATCGTCGTTTTCTTTCTGCTCGTACTATATTCAATTGGCTCACGGGGCAAGATCGACCCCAGTATCAAAGTGAAACAGGTCTATTTGTACGCTTCTATGGGGACGGTACTTTATTTTCTGAACGTCTTTTTTCTATACGACTCATCTCTGTTTTCTTCCCAAACCGCCGATGTGATCTATCTGCTTTCTAACTGCGTTGCCATATTCTGGATCATAAAAGCAGGACAGAATGCTTCCCGGATCATGTTTTTCAAAAACAACAACGACATTTTCAATAACGAGAATGAGACCTTCCCCCAGAACGAAGATTTCAAGGAGAATGATGATTCCATCCATTTTAAGACTCTCTATTACTACAACAAAAAGTGGCGGGATGGTTGGGTGAACATCATCAACCCTTATCGGTCGAACATGATATTAGGGACGCCAGGTAGTGGTAAATCATTCGCCATTCTGGTTCCTGCCATTTGGCAAAGTATCTGGAAGGGGTACACGGCCTATATCTATGACTTCAAATACCCGACGCTTACTCTGGAAGCCTATAACGCTTACCAGAAGACTATTCGCGAAAACCCGGCTGCCTGGGGGCGGAATGCCGAGGGAAAATTGATCGTTCCCAAATTCTACGTGATCAATTTCGACGACATCGAGTATTCCCACCGATGCAACCCCCTCGTCCCATCCAGCATGACGGAGATATTGGATGGCTATCAGAGTGCGGCCACGATCATGCTCAATCTGAACCGGACTTGGGTAAACAAGCAGGGAGATTTTTTCGTAGAGTCGGCCATTAATTTCCTTACCTCCGTGATTTGGTATATGAAGCTGGTGACTATAAAGTACACCCGGCTTTACGGCGAAGAAATAAAAAAGCCCGCCGCTCTGCGTAACCCAGAATTGTTGGATTTGTACGGGCGCTTCCGAAACGTCTGCACCTTTCCTCATATTCTTGAATTCGCTTGTCAGAAAGAATACAAGGAGATGTTTACCATCATGGCTTCCTATCCACAATTGGAGGCCTACGTGCGTCCTTTCGCTAGCGCCGCGCAGCATGGAGCGGCCGAGCAGCTTGAAGGGCAGATTGCCTCGGTGCGCATCCCGTTGGCCCGGCTTTCTTCACCCACTTTATACTGGATCATGTCGGGCAACGACTTTACGCTTGACATCAATAATCCTGACGATCCGAAAATTCTTTGCACAGGCAATAACCCCGAGCGGGACGAAGTGTATGGCGCAGTCTTTTCCTTATACACTTCTAAAATGACCAAGCTGGTCAACAAGCAGGGGAAACTCAAGTCCGCGCTTTTTTGGGATGAGTTGCCTACTATGTTTCTGAAAGGCATTTCTTCACTCATGGCCACCGCCAGGAGCAATAAGGTGGCGACCTGGCTGGGCTTTCAGGATTTTGAGCAATTGGCGTCGGGATACGGAGAGCGTGAGTCCAAGGTGATAATGAATCTACCCGGTAATATTTTTTCTGGCCAGGTCGTATTTGAGTCGGCTGAGAAACTCTCACGACGTTTCGGAAAAACCCAACAGGAGTCGGAGAACATCACTTTTGGTAGAGAGGAAACCTCGGTCACGCTATCGACCGCCTTGCATGAAGTCATTCCGGCTTCTAAGATTTCAGGCCTTTCTCAAGGTGAATTCGTAGGTCAGTTTGCTGATAATTTTGGGGAAGAGATCAAACTCAAAACCTTTAAAGGGGTGGTGCGGGTAGATCAGGATGGTATGAAGAAAATTTACGGTAAACCACCCATCATCAAGGATATAGCCAAGCTTGTGAGTAAGCACTATCCCGGCGAAAAATACGAGGAGAAAGAAAAGGATAGCTGGAAAGTACGCTTGCTCGACGATAACTATCGGTCTATCAAAAGCGAGGTGACAGAACTTATCAGGCTTGAATACGAGGAGTTTCAAGCAAAAAGTGACTGATGATATTTTCAATGAAAATAGACATTTGATATTATTTTATTCTAATTTTAGGCCAATCGTTATACGCACATTAAAGCATCAGAGACGCCATCGACGGAAGCGCTCAAATCAACCATCAGTAAGATTATGACCTCCAATCCTGAAATTCACCGAAAACTCGATGAGATATACACCGAGCAGGAAGCCGTGGCCTTCTTTAATAAACTCGTTTTCTCGTTGTGCCTACAACTTATCGTTGCCGCCAAAAGGGAGAGGGGAGAGCTAACTGCGGAAGAGGCGGATCAACTGTCGAAAAAGCCCAGCGAGAAGGTGCTGCTGGAACCCTACGGTCTAAGCTATATTCAATATAGAGCATTGAAAGAGGGCAAGGGAACAGCCGCGAACATCATGGCTTTCAAGCGGGCAGTCGAAAGAAACGGTTACGATTTCGATAAGCTTTATTATTCTGAAGAACTCATAAACCTGGCCATGTCGAAACTTGAAGAAATCAAAAAGCAGAACCAAACTCTTAGTTCAATTAGTGGTCGGGGTGCCAATAACTAAGAAGATCACTTCGCTTCATTTTCATTCAAAGACGCCTTTTGGGCGTCTTTTCTATTTATAAAATCCTCATACAAAGTCAAATAGGGTAGGGGGTCTATCGGAGTGTCGTTTTTAACGACGGTATAATGCAGATGAATTCCGGTCGCCTTGCCTGAACTCCCCATTACTCCCAATACTTCTCCGATCCTGACCTGATCGTCTTCCCGGACATAAATGGTACCCAAATGGCCGTAGCCAGTCCGGTAGCCATTTGCGTGGTTTACTTCAATTGCCAACCCCAAGCCACCACGTTTCCCCGCAAAAGTCACTCGCCCATTTGCCGTGGCGTAAACGAACTGAAAGCCTCTCCGGCATACTAGGTCGATGCCTAAGTGAGGTTTGAGAACCCTGTCGATTGGGTGAAATCTCATCCCAAAAGGGGAAGATATCCAGGGTAATTCTCCTGCCGCTAATGGGCTGATACTTGGCATATCTTCCAGGAATGTGAAAGCCCTCTCCACTGGCTCACTCTGTTGTTGATACCGATTTCCAGGCGGCCGTACTCTCCAATCTTTCTCATAACTCATGCCCTTAGTTGTTAATCCCTTTTCAGGAGGGAGACCTTTCGGCATGGGCATCTGCGCAAAAATCGGCGCGGAGATGATTAGGACGCAGATTACTCTCAGATAAATCTTCATAGATTAAGTTGATCGCTTCTTCATTTGAAATAAAATTAATATTTAAAATTTAATATTATTAATTTTATTTAAAATTGCACGACCAAAGTATTTCGAACCGAAACGACTGGCCTATATGAAAGCTAAAAAGGATTTAAAGGATTTAGCCCAAAGCTATCAAGGCATCGACCTATCTCAGGCAGAACACTTCCTTTCGAGGAATATAGATGCCCGAACAGTTCTCGCGCAAAAAACCGTACAAGAAGACCTTAGAAAAGGGGAGGTGATTCAAGTAAGAAATGTATCATCGAGCGACAAAGGGAAACCCAGGCACTTCTTCGGGTTCAATCTATTCCATTTGAACCGTCATGATGATTCTACTAAGCCCGTATTACGTATCAGTTCTACGGGTCCCACTCAAAGTCTTACCACCGACGATCTGGCAAAAGCCCTATCCCTGACTGCCAAGCCG
>NZ_JBGSXF010000407.1:0-4142 GCF_041751555.1 Persicitalea sp.
AAAAGGAAAGCGGCGAATACTAACAAATATCGTTTCATAACTTTTGGATTGAGCTTTGTGAAAAATGTAGAACAATTAGTAAGTAGGGACTTTCCGGGCGTCACCCAGAAAGTCCTGGCTGCATCATCCGCCTGCGTAGATATAAGCGCATTTTTTTTCGTGAGCACGTCCCAGCGCCCAAACCCCGGAGGGTACCACCTCGATGTTAGGCAAAATGCCCGCCATCCACTCTTTTTGTACTTCCTTAGGATCTTTTCCCATTTTTTGAGCCAGCATCCCGCTATACACACTGATGGCCAGATTGCACACACAAAACATGGCTCCCCGCTCTGACATCCTTTTGATCCCATCGATACCCGGCATGGGGTAGTCTCCATCCTTGGGTATGTAGTATGGATTCCGTACGGCCGGGGCTCCGGTGGTATTGTCGGTGATGTTGAAGACCTCGCCGAACTTGTATTTTGCCCACAACTTGTCTTCCATGGCAAAAGGAATGGCATTGTGCCGAAGTACTACCATAGCCGTCATGTCCTTGTCGGCAGTTCCGGTCTGATTGTTGGTCAAATAAAAAGCCCAGGACCAGATGATGGGGAAACCATTGTGTGGTTCGGGGGCATCATAAACTACCCTGTGCTCCCCCTTCACTTTATTGAACCACGCATCGGCTTCGCCCGAAAACTGTGGCTCCGGGGTTGGAACATTCGCTGCCAACAAAGGACTCGCCAGACTGGCAACCCCGGCCGTGGCGGCTAATTTTCCGATGAAACTTCTTCGGGAATCGATGTTTGGGTACTGATCATTAGATGTCTTCATGATTGCGATTGTTTTGAGATGAAAAATATTACTGGTACTGTAAAAGCGGTTATTCTTCCTCGATTTCGAGGATTAAAGTTTTCTCGACTATTTAGCAGCTGGTATTTCCCTGCAAATTTCGGCAGCAAGGGAAGGCCCTAACATCCCATGAAACAGGGACGGAAAAACGGAGAGCACTTCCGTACTACTACTTTCGCCATCAATTTGCCCGCCTGCTTTCCGATTCCGACCCCGTACTTCGCTCACGGGTAGCTTTTACCTTCTGGTTGCCGAAGGTGTAGGTCAGGTTGAGCATCGCGATTCTGGTGTCAAATTTCATCCACATATTCGATACCAGTTTTCCGGGTACATTCATGCTCGTGATCCAGCCATTGGTGTGGAATACGTCCTGAATGCTGAATTTGACCTTGATTGACTTTGTCATCGCCTTTTGAACCCCTACATCCAGGGATCCCATCCACGGCGACCGATTCAGTAGGATCATCGCTGGGGTCGTTACCCAACCGGAGAGTTCAGCCGTCCAGCCTTTTCCAAGAATGAATGAATTGTTACCGTTCAGACGAGCGGAAAGGTTGTTAATCTGCACCGCTTCATTCTCGTATTCAAACTGATATTGATTCAAATAACTCATCAACGTGGCCTGAAACTGCCAACGCTTCGAGATAGTGACAGGAAGCCCTGCGGTGAGCGAATAACTCTGCATGTTGCCGGCATTTTCCATAACGGCATACCTATTATTGCCCCCGATTCCGTAGAAAACCCAACTCATAAGATCGGTGGTCAGGCTCGCCCCAAGCGTCAGGAATTTTCCATCCCTGAACCCGTATCGCATTTCAAACGCCGAGGTGTACTGGGGTTTCAGAAATGCGTTCCCTTCCTGGAATGTAAAGGCGTCCACGTACCCACGTGCGGGGTTAAGGCTCTGGTAGTTAGGTCGGTCGATGCGGTAGCTGTAGGAAAGGCTCACCATCCGGTCACGCGATAAGGGGCGAGAAACGAAGACGCTGGGAAACAGGTTGAGGTACTTGCGCGGAACAACCTGGTTCAGCGTGATGGAGTTTCCTTCCGAACGGGTGTGTTCCGCCCGCAAGCCGACCTGCACTCTGGTCTTGAGACTATCCACCTTACCAATGCCTCCCGAAAGAGTGGCGTAGATCGCACCCACCCTTTCGTCGTACACGAAATGGTTAGAAAGCTCAGGGTTTTTCCGCAAGTTTTCCACTGCCCCGTCCCGAACGGTCAAATTATTGTCCGTGGTAATGTCTGCCCACTTTATGCCGGATTCCAATTCCCAGCCGTTGGGTAGGCCTTGGCTATAGTCCGCCTTCGCGGTTCGGATTTTTATCGTCGTGGGCTGGCTGTTGAAAAGGGCCATCGTCCCGACGTTGGAAGCAGCGGGCGCGATCAAGTTATCGGTCAGCAGGTCGTTGGTATAATCCCGGTCGAACTGCCCGTAGTCCAGGTCAGCCGAAAGTTGTCCTTTCTCACCAAAAGTATGCTGAGCGTTGAAGTTGAACAAATGATTCTGACTGATGGAATTTTGCGTTTTCTGGGTGTAGGCTTGCAGGTAGGCTGGCCCTCCCTCCTTTCTCGAGAAGGTACTCTGGGCCGGGCCCTTCTCGCGGTGGTCGCTCCAAAGACCCGTCCATACCAGGCCTAAAATAGTATTTTTCGAAGGCGTGAAGTCCAGCCCGGCCTTCGCGTTTTGACCAAGTTCCTTGAACTTCAGATAGGAATTGGATTTGGAGAAAGTCTGCCGGGCCGGCTCTGACTCGGAGGGGTCCTGCTGTACGCTGTTCACCCAAAAATCCCAATAATTGCCTCCCCGGTTCATGCTGTATGAACCAAACAAGTTGAGTTTGGCCGTGCGGTTATTCAACTGACCGCTCGCCCGCTCCCGGTGGAAGCGCCCCGTTCCTCCGGCTATGGACAGCGAACCGTTAGTACCCAGGCTGGCATTTTTTTTCAGCCGGATGTCGATAATTCCTGCGTTGCCCGCCGCATCGTAACGCGCCCCAGGACTGGTGATAATTTCGATGGTGGCGATGTTGTCGCTCGACATCGTACGCAACAAGGCCACTACGTCTTCCTGTGAGAGATAGCTTTGTTTGCCGTCGATCTGCACGATCACTCCCTCTTTTCCCCGCAACTGCACCCGGTTATTTTGGTGATCTACCGTCACGCCCGGCGCTTTTTGTAGTACTTCCAGGGCAGTACTGCCACTGCCGATGATACTACCCTCCACGTTGACTACCATGCGGTCGATACGCTGCTCCACGAAGGGTTTCTTGGCCGTGACAAGTACCTCGCCAAGCTCGTTGGCGACCTCAGCCAGAGTAATTCTGGGGACTTGCTTCGATGAAGTACCCAACGCGAAGTACGCGCTGTATTTCGTGCGGTGCCCTACGGCAGACGCCTTCAGCAGGTAGGTTCCCGCAGAGATACTTTCAAAAACGTACATCCCTTCCAAATCAGAAGCAGTAGCTCTCAACAGAGAGGAATCTCCTGCTGCCATCAACCCGACGGTGACAAAGGGTAGGGGTTTGCCTTTCTCATCGACGATCTCTCCGTTGATGGTACTTTGCGCCAATCCGAGGTTTGGTAAAAGAATGCAGAGAAAAATAAAATTGCGCGTTTTCATGTGTGTGGGAATTGTTGTTTCTACAAATTTCGGCAGTAAGGTAGGGCCATAACATCCCAGGAAAGGGGGATGGGGCACAGAAAATCCTACTAGCGGACTGACCACTATTGCGCCTGTACAATCTTAAAAATCGCTGTTAACCCAGCTGGATGACCTACTAGGAAACTGGTTTTATGTTCTGGTTAACATGGAAGAAGTTGCTGGGATCGTACTCGGATTTTACAGACACCAATCGTTCGTAGTTATCCTTGTATGAAGCCTTTATTCTTTCCTGGCCTTCTTCCATCATGAAGTTCACATAAGCACCTCCCATAGCGTGAGGAGTTAGCGCCTCATAGAAGTCTTTGCACCAGTCGGTTATTTGTTGTGCGTTGGCAGGATCGGGATCTACCCCCACAATTACCTGCGCCCAACGCGCATCGCGATTGGCCCAGGCAGTTTCGTGGTTGGCCACTTCATGCACGGCACCGTCTATTGGATACAAATGGGTAGTGGTGTGGAAGTTAGGAATTTTCTGCCCGAATTCGATATTGACATCGATCGCTTCATCGGTCAATTCGTTGAAATAATGCGCTCTCCAGTACCACTGCATTCCGGGCGGATAAAGTCCGTCGAACATACCATTGAGGGCGGGCATTGGTATCTCGCTCACGAAATCCAATATGGGCGGACCAAATTCGCGTATCGG
>NZ_JBGSXF010000408.1:0-2584 GCF_041751555.1 Persicitalea sp.
AACATCAAACGTAATGATCCGCGTCAGGGTGCGGTTGGTGGCAGCGGCATTGGAAGGATTGTAGAGTCTCGACTGCATGATCCCAACCAGGGTTTTTTCGTCCGGCGTGATGGTAAGCCCCTCCATACCGCGATTGGCCCACCGTCTTTCTAGTACCGCTGGGAGTTTCCGGGTGCCAGTATTCACATTGACCGGGCTGATGCGTTCGATCTGAGTGCCGTCGGCTCTCAAATGTGCCATGTGCGGGCCATATTCGTCGGATACCCAAAAGGTGCCGTCTTTCATGGCCACCAGCCCTTCGGTATCGAGACCGAACTCGTCGAAGTCCAGAACCTGGTCATTCAGGTCGTAAGGGATTTCACCAGTGGCTCCTTTTCCGGCGGGATTGGGTCGCCCACTGATGGGTTTGCCCGAGGGATCTTTGATGAGGATTTCGGCAATTTTCTCAATTTTACCGTCCTGGGTCAACCTGAAATGGCCAATGCGTGGGGTATAGCCGGGAATGGGAAAGTACTTGCCCCCGGTGGCATCGGCGTTGGGGCCACGGTCGGTCAGGGCATAAAACTCGCCGGGATTGTAGGGATGAGCGGTGGCGGAGGAACCGAAGCCGCCATTGCGAACTTCCACGCCGAGCAGATTGTCCAGAACAGAATAAGGAAGTGCGACTCCCTGCTTGCTAATGACAGGCACCTGATAGGGAACGCCAAGGTCGTGGTCCTTGATACAGGATACCAGAAAGAAAGAAAGGCTAAAAAGCCAAATCGGGGTTTGGAGTTTCTTTGAATACATATTTCAATTAGGGAGGACGGATTTGGCGCAAGTTACGCTAACCTAAGAGGAATGAATGGAGTTCCTTTGTTAACAAATCGTTATCTGTTCTTGGCGTGGCAATCGTTGGCCTACCGCTCTGCCCTCAGCGTCCATCGACGGCTATTCTGGCTTTCCTCAAGCGGTAGATATACCAGTAGCGGGTCACCCGGCCGTTCCGCTTTTGCGTTAGCCGGATAGGCTTTTCGATTTCACCAAAATTCAAATCGTGCAGCTTGGTCGGATCAGTGAGGTAGTTAGACGGCGTAATGAAGTACGCATCGTCACCTGCATCAAGGCTTCCATTCATAATATTTAGCCACCAGAACTTGTGCAACGCATTGACGGGCCCGACGCCCAGCAGTCGCATTCCCAAGGGGTAAGCAATGTAGTAGTAGAGGTGTCCACCCGGAAACCAATTGTATATCAAGAGCGGCGCGTTGGCCGACACTCGGCTAGTTCTGATGTCCTCGTCCCGGATTTTCTCGAACTCGGGCCGAAGCGCCTTCCAACCGTACATATCGAGAGTGAAATCCCCCGACCCCATTTTTGTCTCATTCTGATTACCCAGTGTGCCGGGATAATGGTTGATCACCCCGACACCGGACAAGATGACCGTGGCGATAATCGTAACGGAGGCTTCAAGGAGGCGGGAAAACCGCTGGTTTGGCTCGGAACCCAATCTGTGTTCGATAAAAACGGCTGTAATAAGCATCAACCCTAGAAAGCCCGGTCCGCTCCAGTGGGGGAGCGTAGGGCGCAACAGAGAGACCAAGGTGGTAGCAACGATAATTGGCAGACTACACCATAGTAACATCCTGAACGGTGGAATTTTGTAAGTCCAAGTTCCCTCAGATGTGGCTGTCAGGGCCATGACAAACAGGATAACGTTGACCGGGTTATTGTAGGCGATTTGCCCCAGTGTGGCTATCAGGAAAGAACGCAGGTCGAGGCTGTTCTTGGCTTCGACCCGTTCGCTGTGAAACTGCCAACTGACGAACTGATTGTTTATGTTCCAAAACAGGATTGGCGAAATGATGAGAAGCGTTAGCCCCAAAGAAAGATATAGGTAAGGGTTTTTGAAGTGTTTTCTGTTGTAGCTAGTTGTGTATCCCACGAACCCCAGCCACAGAAAACCCCCGTGTACCTTGCACATCGTAGCCAGACCGACAAATAGGCCGAAGAGTAGCAGGTAACGATTCTCCTCTTCAGGCCGGATCGAGTCCAAAAGCTTCAACATGGAACACAGTGCTGCCAGCCAAAAAACCAACTGGACGGAATCGGGCAGAATGAAAAGGCCGGAGATAATACTGGTGTAGAGTGAACTGGTATACAATATTGCAGCAAGCAGGCCCGTTCGCTCGTTTCTCAGCAATTGACCGCAGCGGGCGATCAGCCACGTTCCGAGTGCAGCCCCTGAAATGGCCGGAAGGCGGACGGACAGATCGTTGACCCAGTGCAGGTTCAGGGTGAAGAGGCGAATGAACAATCCCACCAAAGGAGGGTGGTCGAAGTGGTTCCAGTCGGGCTGTACGGCATAGGTGAAGTAGTAAACCTCATCATTCCCGAGTTCCACCGAACCCGCCATGAAGCAGCGTATAACCGTGGAAACGGCAATGAGCCAGCCTAAATAGATTCCGTAGGGTTTGGATTCCTGCCTCATGGCAGCGGGTGATTCGCCAGGCATTTCGAAAGATTTATCTCGATAAAATGCGGCCTGGGAGCGGTGGCAACCTAAGTCGGTACCCTGTCAGCAGTTGCAGAAGTAATAAAATCC
>NZ_JBGSXF010000409.1:0-2304 GCF_041751555.1 Persicitalea sp.
CGCCGATGTGGGTAGGTCATGTTATGGAATCGATTATAAGTGGAAATTTCGATCTTGCGACCGCTTCGTTTGTAGTGTTATTACTAGTAGTTCCGTTGCTGGCCATTTGGGCCATGAGCGGTAGACTCATCCGGGGTTTTAGCCGCGAAGTAGGAAACCTCGACACAGTGGCTGAACAGAAAACAGGAGAGGTCGAACTCAGCCCCAGACGCAGCGTTCCTGAACTACTGGCCGGAATCTTCACCCGTACGCCCACCGAGCGCGGGGCATTCGAACTAGTTTGGAAAATCGGGGGACGCGATCGAAAATTTAAGCTACGGGTCTATCCCAGCCTGGCGTACTTCCTGATGATAGGACCACTCATGTTCCTTAACCGCCGTGGCGAAAGTTTTGATCAAATAATGGAAGCAACCGCGCAACTTCAGTATATGCGGATCGCCCTGATCTACCTGACGGCGCTCAGCATGGTGGCGGTAAATCAAAACCTACCCTTCTCCGATCAGTTCAAAGCCGCCTGGATTTATCACGTAGCCCCGATGGCGCGTCCCGGCGAATTCCTCAGCGGCATGATGTGGTCCGTCGTGGCTAAGTTTCTGTTGCCCGTTTACATAATCATCGCAGTAGCTGTCGCGTTCATTTGGGGAGTGGAAAGCCTTGACGATGTACTTTTTGGTGCATTGGTCGTGTTGGTTTTTCAGCAAATCGAGATTCTGGCGACCCGGAATACATTGCCGTTCAGTCGGGAATTCACGAAAGCGGGTGGCGGTAGATTTATCCGCGTTTTGGCGCTGGGGCTCTTTGTCGGTATCATCGGATGGGCGCACTGGGCGTTGAGCCAAACCTCCTACGTTATTTTAGTGATGATTCCCTTTGCCTTCGCGCTGGTTTTGTTCTTGAATAAAGAAATTCGAAAGCTGGGCTGGGATAAGGTTGCCGGATAAAACACGAGGTTTGGCAATCTACATTTTCACTACCCCAATCTCTGCATGAATTTGCCTTTTGCTTAGGCGGCTTGGTGGCAATCAAACGGTTCATGCAAACACTGGAAAATAGGCACTATTCCTTCGTCACCACCTCGTCCAGATTCAAAAGGACATTGGCCGAAATAGTAAGAGCGGCCAATTCGGGCGATTTATGTTTGGGAAGATAAGTGAGTAAGCTATCGATCTGGTTGGGCTTTTGCCTGAATTGCTGCAAAGATTTGCGATAAACACCCATCAGAACCTCCAGCCGCTTCTCTCGCATGGGTTTGTAGGTCAATCTCTCGTAACCAGCCCGTAGTTGCTGCTCGGGCGTTTTACCTTTGCTTTTCATGTACTTGGCCAACCGCTGCGCCGATTCCAAATAAACGGGGTCGTTCAAGGTAACAAGTGCCTGTAAAGGAGTATTGGTACGGATGCGCCGCGACTGGCAGAATTCTCGACTAGGTGCGTCAAAGGTAACCATCGAAGGGTACGGAGCCGTACGTTTCCAATAAGTGTAGAGGCCGCGCCGGTAACGGTCTTCGCCTTCGCTCAGTTGCCACTTGGCTCCGTTATAGGGAGAAAGCCAAATACCATCCGGCTGCGGGGGCATGACGCTTGGGCCGAACATTTTTTTGGACAATAGTCCGCTTACCGACAGGGCCTGGTCTCGTACTTGCTCGGCGCTGAGGCGCACTCTTGGACCGCGGGCCAGCCAGTAGTTGTAGGGGTCTTTTTCCTGTTTTTTCGGATTGGTTTCTGAACTTTGACGGTAGGTGGCCGACATCACTATTTCTTTCAAAAGTGTCTTGGTACTCCATCCGTAGTCCTCCATGTAGGCTACGGCCAGCCAGTCGAGTAGTTGTCGGTGCGTGGGTTCGCTGCCCTGCGAGCCAAAGTCCTCGACGGTTTCCACAATGCCCAACCCGAAAAGTTGCTCCCACAGGCGGTTCACCATCACCCTGGCCGTAAGCGGATTGTCGCGACTAACGAGCCAACGGGCCAATTCAAGGCGGTCAGCGGGCTGGTTGATCTTAGGCACACTTGCGAAGGCGAGGGGTACGGCGGGGTTGACCTCCTTACCGTGCACTAACCAGTTTCCGCGTTCGAAGACGTGCTGCTTCCGAGCGAGGTTGTCTTTACCTTCCCAGAAAATAGGGGTGGCATCCTTGGCATTTTGCAGCAGTGAGGCGTACTCGCTCAGCATGGCATTTCTTTCAACTCCTTCACCAGGAAAGGCCCGCTGGAAAGCCACCCAACGGAGTTGTACGAAGGCATTAGGCGTTTTTGTTTTTGGAAAGGAAAAATGAACGTGGAGGTCGTGTGTCCCCGTCACTTTGGG
>NZ_JBGSXF010000410.1:0-3363 GCF_041751555.1 Persicitalea sp.
GGTCATAGCAGGAGGCTGTGCTTTTGCTGGCAGACTTAGGGAGACAGAATCGAAGTTATCCTCCCGAACTTTTTTGTTTATAAACCAGATAAAGCCCAAATGGAACGAACACCCATGCCCCGCTGATGGGTTGGAGTACCACGGCGACAGCGCCGAAAATTAGAATGAAAAAGCCGAGGAAGCGGGGTAGCGGGCTACGTAGCGTATCGGTGATATAGTGTATGAGGTAACCGGTAATCATCCAGAAATAGCCTGAGAGCATGAACCAGTGAACGGCAAAATTAGAACTTGGCTCGTCCTTTACGGCGTTCACGAGGCCATTTTCGATCATGGCTACCAGAAAATCGCTAAATACAATACTGGCGAAAATAGTATGAATGACCCCGAAAATTACCAAAATCCTTCCGGCACTTATTTTCATTTTTGGCTCATTTTTTGATCAGCCCGATTCCCAAGGTCAAGAGGGCGGCAGTGAGTACAAACACACCTATGAAAAGAATGAAGATCAAGTGGTTGGGCTGAGTTGCTCCCGTACCGATTGCGGCGGCAAAGAAACCCCCACTTACCAAGACCGCCGACGAAGGGAAGCCGACCAATACCATCCACTTCCAAAAACCTGCCAGCCTCGCGTGATAGCTCAGAATAATGGCTACCAGGGAAAGAATAACCAAGACACCCGCGTGGGCATGCCCGGCCCGAAACATCGACTTTTGAAACTCGGTGAGCACCAAATCAGGGATACTGCCGCTCAAAATTTCGAGCAGAAAATAGCCTCCATATTCGATCGCAGGCACGGTTATGAGTACGATTCCGCAAGCTGTTCTGGTGTGTTTGGTCATGATGGTGGTTCCATTTTTAAGTACATTAATGATCCAAAATTGGGTAGTTATACCTAAACAGGAAAGCCTTTCCCGATGAATCGTCGGAATGGATGATCGAATCCTCGATTCCGACACTTGAATTGCAGAAAAATGCTTTGCGCATTGGATCGGCCGAAAGTTCACTGTTTCGCAGTTTAATTGAGCAAAATTCCCCGATGGGGCCAGCTACTCCGTTTATCAAGCATTTCCAATTTGTGTGGTGCTTTTTTTTTGCCTATTCCAGTAATTTAGCAATCGTGTGCTACCGAGATAAGTTGACAGGTTGAGATCAGACAAGTCGCCAGCGGTTCAATGGCAAATTATTCAATAAAAAACGCCTCCACGCACTGCACTTGCACTGGCGGGAACTCCCTGCCTCGCCGGGTGCGAAACCCAGCCCCATTCAGCGCCGTAGCAATGGCCGTCCATCCTTAACCGGAGACCCGCATGGAGTTGGCCAGCGCCGCCTGGCGTTTGTCGTATGAAACTTTGAAATTTCAAAAGGTCAGCCGATAAAACGGCAGCGGCAGAAAACCTTGCTGGTAGGCGGTGCCGACAGTATTGGTGCGGGGGTTGTAGGCTTGCTGAAAGACATTCTGGCTGTTGGTCAGATTTTGCAAATCCAGCGCTATTTCGTGGGTCAGGCGGCGGCGGTTAATTTTATAGCCTATTTTTAGATCGGTTCGGAAGTAGGGCATTTGCTGGCTGGAAAACGCCCGGTCATAGTCGTTCATCTGCTGACCACGCTCGGCGGAAGCAGAAAAGTCGATCGGCGTCACGAATCGGCCGCCAGCGTTCGTCAACTTCCAGTTGACGCTCAGCACATTGTCCCGGCGACCCAGCCGGAACTCGCGCCCCGCCAGCAGGTTAAACACATAACGGTTATTGAAAGGCGTGTTGCGCTCGATACCGTCGCTGCCCTTGTACTTCGACTCGAAGAGCGAGGCCGTGGCGAGGAAATAATAATTGTTAGAGAAAAACTTTTCCAGCGTCAGTTCCAGACCGTAGTTCCGGCCCGTCCCATCATTGACGAGGTCACCCCGGTCGGTGGGTCCGAAGTCGGTACCCGTGGTCAGCATCGAGAAATAGCTGGGCGTACGATCCACGGGGGCATTGAAAAGCCACTGGTGGTAGGCTTCCACTTTCAGCCGCAAGCTGGAGGTCAGCATCCGGTCGTAACCCAACACCGCATGGTGGCTGCGGGTGAAGCCCAGGTTTTTATTCGTCAGTTTATAGTTGCCATCGGGCTGGCGGTTTTGGTAAAAATAGGTCAGAATAGGCTGCATGGTGCTGTGCAGCCCGTAGGCAGCATTCAGCGAGCCGGATTTTCCCACCTGATAACTAACGCCGAGGCGCGGTTCGAGGGCCGTCGAGTTGTTCAAGGCCAAGTGCAGGAAACTCAGTCCGGCGTTTAGTGTCAAACGTTCGTCGAAGCGGTGCTTGTGCTGGGCGTAAAGCTGCGTGAGTAGCGTTTGGCCCGTGACATCCCGGCTGGTGAAAGTCACCGGATACAGCACATCGTCGCGCAGGTCGTAGCTGAGCAAATCCGAAATGATGCCCGCCGAAAACTTGTCTTTGGCGCTGAACTTGTGCGTCAGCGAAGCGTTGGCCGACCATTTCTGCTGTGCGAACTCCGATTGGCCCGTCGCAATCTCCCGATCCATTTCCTTGGCTGAGTCTTTTTTATAAAGCACCGTGTCGCCGTTGAAGTACTGCTTGGTGTAAGAACCCGACAGGGTGAGCTTGCCGAAGGTGCGGTTGGAAAAACGCTGTTCGTAAGAAACAGCACCGATGTGGGTGGCGTACCTTACTTTGGTATTGTTGTTTTCGTCGCCGTAGGAATCGGGCTGATCGGTGTCCACATCGCTACCCAGGAAAGTGATGTTGCTTTTGCCATTCAACGTCCAGGCCGTCAACGTTCCCCGTTTGCCCACGGGAATGTCGGTTTTGAAGGTAAAATCCTGGTAATTGGGCGTTCCGGCCAACTCGAAGCCGATATTTTTCAGCAAGCCAAAAAACGAGTAACGGTAATTGACCAGGTACGAAGCCTTCGATTTCTTGGAATATGGCCCTTCGGCACCCAGTTCCAGACCGTTGAAGCCCATTTGGCCCAGGAACTCGCGCTTCTCATCGTTGCCTTTCCGCAGCCGCAGGTCGAAGACCGAACCCAGCGCGTTGGCGTATTCCCCCGGAAAAGCACCCGTTAGAAAGTCCGATTTCGCCAGCACGTTAGTGTTCAGCATCGACACCGGGCCACCCGAGGTACCCAGCGCCCCAAAGTGGTTGGGGTTGGGGATGTTGACGCCTTCGAGCCGCCAAAGCAGTGAGGCAGGCGAGTTGCCCCGTACAATGATATCGTTACGGGCGTCGTTCGCCCCGCTTACCCCGGCAAAGTTGGCCGCCATGCGTGAAGGGTCACCCAGGCTGCCTGCGTAGCGCAGCGTCTCGGCTGCGTTGAAGGGCCGGGCGCTGACGGTCGCCATCTCGTTGTTGGCCACGGTGC
>NZ_JBGSXF010000411.1:0-3936 GCF_041751555.1 Persicitalea sp.
TCCTGCGCTACCTGCTGGTAGGATGTCAGTGTTTTTGCTTTCATGATCAGCGGTATTTACGGATGGGAATGGTTTTTACAGAGAGATGGATAAGCCCTTTGGAGCTACGGCAACTGCTCCATCAAAACATGACTTATCTCCCATACCGGGCCCGAGAATCATTAGATTGGAAATCTCATTTTTAGCTTTGATCGTATTGTCCTTGATGTATTGTGACAAAGAACCTTTGGGGGTGATTTCAAAATTTTTCATAAAAACAAGAATTTAACGTGTAATGAATTAAGTTTGACGAACTTGGGTACTGATAAACAGAAAGGCTTTTCCTTTTCTGAAACCTTCTGTTACAAAGGTAGCGTACCGATGCGCCGGGAATAATCCGCGTTTTTTCTTATTTTTGGCTTGCTATCTAGTCATTAATGACTAGATTTATTATGGTCTGGTTTATGTATGAGAGTCCTTGATTAGCCTTTATAGAAGTGTTTGAATAACCCGCCAAAATCATGAAAGCACTCGAACTGAATCGTTCTTTTTTGAAGAAGCCGTGGAGCGGACTGGCTATTCTGTTTGTAATCGTCCTTTTCTATGAAATACTCAGTTGGACTTTCAATCCTGAATTCAAATACTCGAGTCTTGACCAATCCAATGGATTTGCTGGCTATGTATATAATTGGTTCTTTGGTTTTTATCTTCCCGAATTCGTCAGTCTGTACATCGTTATCCTTTTGATCGATCGGTTTCACGAAATCTTTGACATCGATGAATTGTCTCTGACGCCGAAATCCATTTTTGGGTACCAGCTAAAACTTCTACCCGTATTCCTGACAGCCTATTTCCTTTTTATCCCTGTTACCTTGCACCTGCGCTTCCTACTGCGTGAGTTTCCCGATCTTAGTGCCGAACAGTACGAAAATAGGTACCTCGACTTATTATACACCTTCGAGGGCTACTTGACCTATACCCCCTTCGTTCTGATATTGGGGTACTTGTTGTTGAACATATCCCTTTTCGTGGATTTCCTGCAAAACCTTAAGAAAACGGCCAGTCCCGAGGAAACGGTGTTCGGTGCGTTCACTTCGCTGGCGGCGGGGACGCCCCGTGCTTACACGCAGATAATACCCGCCAGGACAAACACGGGCGAAACCCTCCTCAACGTTGAGGATTGCTACTTGTTCGAAACTGAGGAAGGGGAATACTATGTGGAACACGCTAAAGGTCGGTTCAAAATTTCAAAATCGCTGGCTGAGCTGGAAAACGAACTAGATCCTGACCGTTTCTTCCGGGGCAATCGGCACTACTTGCTCAATCTCAACTACTTCGACAGCTATTCTTACTGGGAAAAGGGTAAATATGTGCTGTACTGTAATAAACTTCCTGATAAAGAACTCATCATGCCTCGCGCCCGGATGGCTACACTGAAGCAATCGCTTGAAAACAATGTGGCTAATGATAACCAAGACGCGATTACTACCGGGCCGCTCGTGGATCCGTCAAAAAGCTCCTGATCTGCAGGCCCTGCCGAAGCAGATTGCGTCCGCTGTCGAGCGAGAACTTCTGTGTAATATTTTGCTTGTGGGTAGCCAGCGTGCGATAACTCATGTTGAGGTGTGCCGCTACTTCGTGGCCCGTCAGACCTTTGGTAAGGTAATAGAGGACCTCCCTCTCTCGCTTAGTAAGAGATTTAATGACATTCATTGTTTCCGTATCGGCCTCCTTAATACCCAACTCGTGAATCAGATCCTTGAAGCAGGCACTGTAGTAGGTGTCGTTTTTCCCGGTTGCTTGCAAGCAGTGATACAGTTCTTCCAGCTGATCCTCGGCGTGGAGGTAAGCACTGAACTTAGCTTCCAGGACTTTCGAGATGTCACGGGTGTCGTGGGAATTGACATACATCACTACTTTGGGTACTTTCTTCAATTCGCTGAGAGCGCTCATCAGTTTGGCCGCGTCGCCGATCAGCCCAACTTCGGTAATGACACAGGCGGGTTTTTTGGTTTGGATTTTGCTGATCAGATCGTCCAGTTTAGAGGCTCGTCCGACTACGTCAAATCCTTCAGTTTTCAAAAGGCTACCCAGCACCTCACAAGTAAAAGGCTCCGACTTTGCAACGAGGACGGTGGCGTCCATTTTCTTCAAAGCCCACTTCGATTCCATTTGCGTTTTCATAATACAGTTTTTGTTTTAGCGTGTAATTCTGAATCGAAAATAGGGGATGAGGTTGTACCATTATAATACATTTCGGTGAAATCACCACATTTAGGGGTGAAATCAACACATTTTAGAGTCCGACCATCCGCCCATTTGCTTTAAACGCAGAAAGCCCCGACGGGATCACTCCGTCGGGGCTTTGCATTTTCTCGAAAAAGAGGCCGAAATGATCGTCTTTAGACTGAGAATAGCACGTGCATTTTTGTATAAAATCAGAACATCGCGAACTCTTTATGCTGTACAAAGTACTAGACTCTTTATGCTGTAGTACTAGACTCTTTCCAGCTTCACGGGGTACGTCTTCTTCGCGTTCCACTGGCAAATGTAGATGTTCTTTTCGCTGTCAATGCAGACGTCGTGGCAGTGCATAAACTGCGGGTAGTCCTGCACCATGACCTGCAGTTTGCCGTCGCGGTATTCGGGTTTGGTACCACCGGGATTAGAGATTACCTTATCGTTTTTGTCGAGGATAGTCACGAAGCCAGAGTTGGGCGTTTGGTTGAGGTACTTCAACCGCGACCAACATACGCCCGCGTAGAGATTGTCGCCATCCAGCACCGGGCGACAAACAAAAGCACCGGGTAGGAAGATAGTGGACAGGTACTTCCCGTCCAGTGTGAAACGCTTAAACGAGTTATGCACCCGCGAGGTCACGAGTAGCGTTGGATTGGCTTTATTGCGGTAGTCGATGGCCACGCCGTGAGCGGTGGCAAACTGCTCGTCGCCATCGCCGGGGCCGCCAAATTTGCCGATGTACTCGCCCTTCGGCGTGTAGCGCAGCACCCACTGTGAGCCGTAGCCATCGGCTACGTAGATTGTCCCGTCCGGTCCAATGGCCGCTTCAGTGGGTTTGAAGTTCATCTTCTCCTCGTAGGCTCCTACTTTTGACGGGTGTTCGATTGTCAGCAGGACTTTGCCTTTCATATCTGTCTTGACAACTTTGCCCAGATTCGGATCGCAGATGAACAGGAACTCCTCGCCGTTAGCGTTCCAGAGCGTGAGGCCGTGGCCGCCAGGGTACTCGTGGCCCCAACTATCGAGCAATTTGCCCGAGCGGTCATAAACCAGAATATTGTTCTTGACCTCGTCGCCCACCATGATTAGCCGCCCTTTGCTGTCCTGCACCATTTCGTGGCAGTTATTGACCGGAAATTCGGACGAGTCCAGGTTCCCCCAACCAAGGTGTACCTTGTATTTATGGCTACCGTGACCGATAATTTCCCCATTTGACTTGGGTTGAGCTTTTAGGATATAAAAAGGCTTGAAGGAGAGAGCCGTAGCCGTAAGCGCCGACACTTTTAAGAAGTTTCGGCGGGAAGGAGTGGTATTCATGTCGATTATTTATTTCAAGATTAAACACCTAGACAAAGTACATTCGCGCGGCGTTATACTATTCGTCCTGATTATCTTGTGGCTTTTAGACCTCGGTTTAAATATCACATTCACTACGCCAGCCAATTCATCATTGATCATGTAAAAGACGCCGACCCAAGCGGGATAAATCGATACGAAGGTTTCGCAGGCTATTGTCCGCGCAACTTTTTTTCCAGTTCCTCTGCCATCGGCACCAGCACATGATCCTCAATGATCGCGTGCTTGCGGAGTTCCAGTTCAAATAGTTCGACCTGGTTGAGGAATACACGGTAAGGCAGCGGGGTAGTTTCGTACTCGGAGTAGCGCTTGATGATAGTACTTACTTCCTTCAACTCATCTTCGATGGAGTCGTGATGG
>NZ_JBGSXF010000412.1:0-8616 GCF_041751555.1 Persicitalea sp.
TCGCTCCACAACCGCTGCGGGAACGCCCTTCCCGCCTTGTCCGTGACGCGTCGCTCGCGCACGCCGTCGTAGCTCGCGCCGACCAACGCCGCGTTGCGGGTGTTGTCGCCCGAGTGACAGCAATCGAAAATCGTGACGATATGGGCTTTGGTTTTTTGGGAAAGTTCGTGGATGAGGTAGCGCAGTTCCTTGTCCGTCAGCAGGAAATCGGCGGTACTTCTGGCCCCGCCATCGTAGCAAACGAGGCATTCCAATGCCCCGTCGGTTTCGTCCCAAAGCGATGCCGCCTGCTCCTGCGTTCCGTGGCCGGAGTAGTAAAAGAGGACGGTATCATCCTTACCCGCTCGTCCCAGAAAATCCCGGAATCCAGCGGCCATGCCCGCGCGGGTCGCGGCCTCGTCAGTGAGTTCCTTGATCTCGACGTTGAAATCCGTGCCGTTTTCCAGGTACTTTCGCACGGCTTTCACGTCGTTCAGACAGCCGTGGAGTTTGCCGACGCGATCGTAGTTGTTGATGCCCACGAGCAGGGCGAATACTTTTTTCGTGGCACCCGGGGTAGTTTGCTTCAAGACATCTTTATCCTCGTAATCGTTGGGGTTATAGCCCTCGTTGTCAGTAGTTTCCTCCTCGGAAAGTACCGACTTGCTCTGTGGGAAAAGTACGTCGATTTCTTCCTCGGAAGTCAGCACGTTTTCCACTTCCAGACTACGGGCGCGGGCATTAGAAACACTTTGCCCGGCGATGGAATTATACTCAGCTGCCTGTACACCTTCGATGATAGTGTCCCAGTCGAAGGCCGGGCCGATGTCCCACTTGCCGCCCGTGCGGTAGTTGACGTGCGAGACGATTCCTTTGAAATTCAGCACGTCGGAGGTAGTTTGGAAACGTTTTTCCGGCGGCAGGAATTCGCGGGGGATGTCGTACTTCTTGGTCAAGTACCTCAGCAGGATAATCAGGCTGTCGAGTTGCTCGGGCGTGTAAGAAGCGTAGTGCTTTTGCTCCCGGAAAGGCTCGTCGATTTTGGTGTAAGCCTTCGTATCGTCCAGCGAGCAGTAAGGGTCCGCTGGGCCGATTTTGCCCGTGGCGGAATTTCTCAGGCGGGAATAAATCGTTCCCAGGTTTCCGTCTTTGGGTATAAGGAAACCATAATTGGAAAGCTCGATGCCGATGGTGGCTTTGTCCTCCGGGTTACCTGTACCGCGCCTGTTGCCAACCCCCGCACCGAGGTGCCCCGACCAGTACTTCGAAGAAAATAATTGATAAATAGTGCCATCGCGGGCGATGACGAAGGGTACCGACACATGGCGGCTCTGCTGCGTGAGTGTAATCATGTCCGAACGGACGTTCCCCGCCGTGTAGTGCAGCACGATGCGTTTTTTTGCGTAGGCCCGGTCGTAGTAATAATCGCTGCGGTTGGGCTTGAATAGCTGCCCGCGCAGCGTCAGGTTTTCACCGGGAATGGGTAAGGCATAGGCCCGCAGGGCAGGCGCGGCTTCGCGGCGGAAGCGCTCCTCGATTTGAGGAAGGGTGTCGTAACGCATGAGGCTTGAAGTCTTTCATAAGAGTTTAGGATCAGTAATTTATGAAAAAGTATCAAGACTAACCTGGTTCGGTTACAGGTTTTTATTAAACGGTCACAAAGGAGCGATTGTCAGCATAAAAGACCATAAACAACCACCCCTGGTCCTTAAACATTCATAGAAGTCTAGCCGAATTCTGGAAGGAAGCGATCCAGAAAGCTCGCCAAATCACAAACCGTGATAAGTTCGCTGATCGGGTAGGACTCGTTTACCTTCCCAATCACAAAGGCCCGCTTCGCTTTCAAATCTTCCACCGCAATCCTGAACCCTTTGCCTATTATGGGCGCGGTGCTTAGCTTTATTTCGATGGCTGCTTCGACCACGCCATTTCGTTCAAGCACCAGGTCACACTCCGCCCCTTGTTGGGTTCGGTAAAAATAGGGCCGGAAGTTTTCCTGCGTGGCGGCGATGATTTGCTCAATTACGAATCCCTCCCAGGATGCGCCCACCTGCGGGTCATCCATAAGCTGCGCCAAAGTCGCGGTGTCCTTAAAGGCGTGCAAAATGCCGCTGTCGCGCAAATAAATTTTGGGCGATTTGACCAGCCGTTTGGGGATGTTGACAGAGTAGGGCATCAGCCGCCGGATGAGGAAGGCGCCTTCCATGAAGTCGAGATAACGGTTGATTGTTTTTCGGGTCATGCCCATCGAACGAGCAATACCTTCAGCGTTCCATAGATTGGCGTGAGTGCTTGCTAGCATTCGCCAGAACCGCTCAATGGTGCGTGACTCGGTGCTAAGTCCGAGCATAGCCAAATCTTTCTCTCAGAAATATTTCTCTTTATCTCCATGTAAAACAGGAATTGAAGTACGGTTTTTCATGGTAAATATATAGGCAATTTTTGTAAACTGATTCACCATCACAAAAAAAACCGGGAGCAAATGCCCCCGGCTTTTCGACAATCTGACACCAATTTGTAAGGTCGTCTATGCTTACAACTCAGGTTGTAGCCCTCATGTGTCACCAAAGATCTATATTCCCTGAGATTGTACCTGTCGAATGGTGATACTCAAAATACGAATCTAGTACGAGGTGAGCACCAACGTTAGTTGGCTGTCCAGGTAAATTATAGTAATGGTATCTAATCACTCCATGGAAAAAGTCATAGATGTTCGTATCAGTGGGAAGTATCCATTTAGACGGAGTAGTAGTAAGGTTATTACCATTCAACGTGTGGTTTTCTAATTCCACACCCGAAAAAGGGCGAAAATAACCTGATGTAGGATTTGTAGGTTCCCATTGATTACTGTTGAAATTAAATTTTTGATATTCAACAGTGTAGTAAATTTGATACAAGTATTCTCCGTTATACGAGTTATACCAATCGTTACAATTGAAATATATCTCCCTCTTGTAGCCAAATACGTTTGATGAATACGCAAGAAATCTAGTTCCAGGGCTAAAAAATACTTGATGTGAAGGACCATCATTAGTTCTCGCTGATTTTCCGCTGTGAGTGGCTGCCCCCTTTTCGATTCCAGTCGTGAGATAGAAATGTTCCAAGTTCATCGATTCAGCATACTTGAAAGGATGGTCTTGGCTGAATAGCGATTTTTTAATCTTTTCATAACCTTTCATCGGTATTAGGAAAAGATAGCCTTTGTGAAACCATGCTATCTTATCTCCGACCTGGAATTCTAGGTCTCTATTCAGTAAAGCTGCAAACGATTTTGGAAAATGATATTCAAACCTGCCATCGAAGTGTGTTGTATCGAGAGAATTGTGCAAGTACGAATTGCTTCCAAGTTTCGCCATCGAAAATCCGACAACTTCTTCATTGTTTAATTGATTCAAGGAATCTATTAGAAGGCCATACACCTTCATTGAACTCAACTCAACTCTATCTGTATCAGACGTCTTAACAACGTCGATAACATCGTGTTTGCAGCTTTGCATCAAAAAAATTGACGATGCAAGAAAGATCAGTAAAAAGGTTTGAGTTAGATTTTTCATACTTCTTGGAAGTTTGTGTAGGAACATATTTTGCAACAGCTTATGCTATACCAAATATGTTCCTACTGTTTTCTAGTAATCCGTGTTCTGGGGGTCGAAATTAGCCCAGCCAGCCGTCCAGTCCGTGTCTTTGAAGGCACCGATGTAAGGCGCAGGCTCAAATCCGGCGGGTAGCGTGACGCCACCCGTCAGCAGGGGCGAACCTGCCTTTGGTAGCAGCACCGGGCGAGTGGTAAGGCTGTTGAAGTTGGCGTCAAGCATCAGGTCGGCCACGTTGGTATAAACCTTGTTTTTGTTGGCGGCGGTGTTGAAGATCGTTTCGTCCACACCTACCAATGGAGTGACTGCACCTTGCAATACTAATCCCTGCACCACCAGTTTGCCCGTCTTATAGTTTTCGATGGTTGGTGGGTTCTCCACTTCGAGACCTTTAACATAGGGCGCGACAAATAAGCTATTGTAAACCGAAAGCGCGGTATTGCGACGCAAACGCAGAGCAGAGCGATACTTACTATCGAGCGTGCCGGGAGCGATCGTAGCAGTAATGTTGGCAAATTTAGCCGACGTTTGTGGTGTAGCAGTTGTACCCGTGCCATCATTGTCCGACTCGAAGGCGTTAGAATCACCCGCTTGGTCAGCTACCTTGGGGTCACGAATGATAAGGCCATACTGAACATTACCGCTGAAACCATTGTCCGTGTCGAAGTCGTCGTCTAAGCCCCGGTAAGAAATAAGGTGCTTGGCGTTTACCGTACCGCCGAACCACTCGAAGGAGTCGTCGCCACCGTAGGAAACCTGCACATAGTCAATCTCGGTGCCCGAACCAACGCCGCCCATCGTCAGGCCGTTGATCTCGTTGTCGGTTGCCAGGGCCACCCCGGCAAATTCGATACGTACATACTTCAATTTGCCCGAATTGTCGTTAGGTTGGTCGCCACCGTATTTCGCTGTGCCTTCTCCTTCGATCACGGGGTCACCGGGCTTGTTTTGTGGTGCTTTGCCCATGATGATAACGCCGCCCCAATCGCCCGCCGCGCGTTGGCCCGCAGGCAGATTAGACGTAAATACAATGGGTTTTTCTTTCGTACCAACGGCCATGATTTTGCCGCCGCGCTCCACAATGAGCGATCCTTTCTTTTGCTTGTCGCCCCGGATGATCGTGCCAGGCTCGATGGTCAGCGTAACTCCGTCTTTCACGTATACGAAGCCGTCGAGTACGTATTTCTTGTCTGCCGTCCAAGTCGTGTTGGTCGTAATGTTGCCCGAAATCATGCTGGGACCCGTCGGCGTCGGAGGAGTCGGGGGCGTGGGGTCGTCTTTGTCGCAGGCTGTGAAGCCGACGACCAGTGCGCCAAACAAGAATGCTTTAATAAAGTTCGTTGTCTTTTTCATACTTTTTTTAGTTTAACAATCTGGTTTTTAGTTGCTTAATCGTGGACTCGTTGATATATTTAGGTGTGGAGCTTTCCTTTCTTCCTTCAAATCAAAATTTATAACTTAATCCAACCGTCGAATACGTTCCGGGACGGTACTTCTGGTAGGTTTCGTCGACGTCGGTAATTTTCTGGTCAAGGTTGCTGTCCTGAATCATGCGGAAGGGTTGATTCAGCAAATCCTGCACTCCTATTTTCAGTTGCAGGTGTTCACCCAATGTCTTGATAATGTTCAGATCGATGACATTGCGGGGCATCTCATAAACCGTAGGCTGCACTTCCTGGTCGCCCACCAAGAAAATACGCTCCCCGATTACGTTGTACAGTACATTGACCTGCCACCCCCGGTTGACGTTGTTGTAGTAAATTCCGGTATTGACAAGGTAGGGCGACTGGCCTTGCAGCGGGCGGTTATTATCCTGTCCAGCGAAGCCGGTCGTTACCTGGCTTTTTATGAGAGAAGCGTTCAAAAGCAGCGTAAGGTTATCGACGAAGCCAGAAGTGGTCAGCGATTTCAACGACTTTCGAATTTCCAACTCGGCCCCTAGGGCGTAAGCTTGCTCGGCGTTGTCCACCGTGAACATCACACCCGAACCCGCATAGCGTACCTTAGTTTCGATCGGGTTACGGAAGTGTTTGTAGAAGCCCGCTAGCGAAATCACTTCGCCATCGGAAGGATAAAATTCATAGCGAAAATCAGCATTCTGAATGGTTGGTGTCTTCAGATCGGGGTTACCGATTCTTGACACGTCGAAGCCGAAATCATAGTAAACGAACGGCGCTAATTCCCGGAACTCGGGACGGTTGAGCGTCATTCCATAAGCCAGCCGGAACAGCGACTTGTCAGTCAAATTGTAAGTCAGGTTGACCGATGGAAGTGGGCGAAAGATCGGATTGTCCACATCTACGTCGTTGCCCGACCCACGAAGCTGGCTTTGCAGCGTTTGGCGGTTAAACTCGGCCCGGAAGCCCAATGAGGTGTTGAATTTGGGGGTAATGGGGTAATACACTCCCACGTATCCGGCGGCCAGCACACTTTGGGCATCGTAGCGGTCGTCGAAATTGGTGCGCTCCCCATAATAAAGTTTGTCGGCGGCGATAGTACTTGGGCTGAACAATCCGTCGAAAGGCTGGTTAAGGATTTCCTGCGACACGCCGCCTGGGTTGGTCAGGTTGAACCAGCGAGCCTGGAAAGTACGGTCTTTGTACTCACCATAGGCACCTGCCCGCAGCTTGATATCCATCTTGTCGTTATCTGCATAGCCTTTACGCCGTACACGATGCTCGATGTCGGCCCGTAGCGATGAAGTATATTCGTTCAGCGTGGAATAGAAACGAGCGCCACGCGTCAAACTGGCGTTGGCACCGGGGACGATCTCGACCGTGAAAGGACCGTCGGAGCCGATATTTCGGCTGGAAACGAATCTGCGGAAATCAGGTTCCTCGCGGTGAGTGTAGCCAAAGGCTCCCGTCCACTTTACAGTCGTCGCATCCGACAAGTCGTGGGTGCCACTTAGCTGGCCTGTGTAGATGCTCTTGGCTTCGTAGCGGAAAGCGAAATTCTCGACCTCCCGGCCATTTTCGGTACTATACCCTTGGCGGAAGGTAGTCTCTTTACTAGAAATCTGATTGAACAGGTTGCGGAACTCGATTTTGTTGTTGGGATTGAGGATTAAACCCCAGTTGGACATAGCTCCTAGCCGCACATTGTTACCGTAAAACTGATCGCCATATGCGGTCAACACCTCCGACTTGCCCGCAGAAGGGCTAAAAGCCAAATACCGATTCTGGGTGCGGTACAGCACTTGGTTCGCGTTCGTGTAGCTCAGGTTGTTGAAGGTCGTCAGCGTCTTGTCGCCGAGAGACATCTTATTATTATAGCCTACCGACAGTCGCAGGTCGGGATTGACGGTAACATTCTCCGCATTGTAAAAATCCGGCAGGTTACGGAAAGCCTGGAAACTGGCGGCCGAAGGTCGATTCTCGCTCAACAGCGTGTTGGTAGTTGGGAAGGAGTTCGGCAGTTTACGTGCCGCAGCCCCAAAGCCGAACATATCACCCGCAAAACCCTGGTCGTTGAGTACTTTCTGAAATGTCGTACCCGCACGATAGCTGCTGGAAATGCCTACCGTCAGTCCGTTCTCGTCGGGAACCGTTTTGGTGAATATCTTAATCACCCCGCCCGCAAACTCACCGGGTAGTTCGGGTGCGCCAGTCTTATAAATCATCATCCGGTCGATAGCCGAGCTGGGGATAAGGTCGAAGGAAAACGATTTTACATCCACTTCCGTTGAGGGCGTGATGGCGTCGTTGAGCATCACGGTATTGTAGCGCTCATTAAGTCCGCGAATGATGACAAATCGGTCGTCCTGAATGGATACGCCCGGAACGCGGCGAATGACCTGCGAAGCGTCGCGATCCTGGGATTTTTGAATTTGCTGGGCCGAAATACCGACCGCAATCTGCTCGGCCTGTTTGATTTCAGTGATGACCGATACATCAGTGAACGTAGCGCGTTGACCCACAATTTTGACCTCGGCCAAAGTGGCGACATCTTCTTCGAGGGTACTATTGATTACCACCGCTTGATTAGGATAAACCGTCACCTCGACCTCTTTGGGCTTATAGGAAACGTAGCTCATTACCACGGTGTGCTTTCCGGTGGGAACGTTGCGAAGTTCGAAACTACCTTCGATATCGGTAGAAGTACCCACGGGCGGGGTAGTTCCTTTCAATACGATGCTACCACCGATGATGGCTTCTTTGCCTTTTGCGTCGAGAAGAGTGCCTTTAATGCTGCCCGTTTGGGCGAAGGCCAGCGTAGTGACGCAGACCAGGAGGAGGGATAATAAAGTACGTTTTTTCATTGGGTGTCAGTCTTACTTTTTTACGGTGTCAGTATTCCTTTGGAATCGACACAAAAGTAAGGGTGCAATGTTACCCCAATGTTAAGCCACCATTATGGCTTAGTTATATAACGGCTCGTCTCTTCTAATTATAATTATTCAAAGTTTAATTAGAAAAGCCAATCTAAGTTTTTCTGAACATTAGGTGAAACATCTAAAAGAAAACAAACCACTTTGTTCTGATTTACAAAATTATAGAACAAAATTCTGCTTTTTTCATAAAACACCTTTTCTATTTAGCTCATTTATTTTTTATAAATTTTAAAAGAAAATGTTTGCTGCGCAATGTTCAATTTTTTAACACTGTAAAGGCCCCTGGACGAGTTGTCAACCGTCGCTTTCTCGTGCGCTTAATGACAACTACCCTAACCGCGCCAGAGCCTCTCTAATCGTCACAATCTTCGCCTCGGCGTCCGCTTGTTTTTGGCGTTCTTTCTCCACGATGTCAGCATTCGCGTTTTGCACGAAGCGTTCGTTGGAAAGCTTTTTTGTTACTGAGTTGAGAAAGCCTTCGGTGTACGTGAGGTCAGCCAGGAGGGTTTCTCGCTCGGCTTCAACGTCTACCTCTCCGGCCAGATCTACAAAAAACTCATCGGAGCGCACCAAGAACGACATACCTTCGGCTTGGTTGGCCACAAAGGTGATTTCTGAGACGTTGGCGAGTTTTTGAATTAGATCGGCCAGCATTTCGTAGCGCGCTTTTGAATCCGTACGGATGGCGAGCGGCAGTGCGGTTTTAGGACT
>NZ_JBGSXF010000413.1:0-4031 GCF_041751555.1 Persicitalea sp.
ACTTATCTTTGCGAATTGAAGAACACTGACTCAATGAATCGAGGAGCGCTACCATCGAAGCCCCAAAAAAACCGACTGCTTGAATTGGACGCTCTGCGAGGGATTGCCGCCGTGAGCGTTATGATCTTTCACTACTCAATCGGTCAGAATGCTGAGCGGCTGGGTTGGGAATTCCGGTACGGCGTCACGGGCGTCGATTTGTTTTTTGTGATCAGTGGCTTTGTGATTACTCTGAGCATCCAAAAGATTCAGAAATGGCAGGACTTTGCCGTCTTCCGCTTCGCCCGCCTTTACCCTACTTTTTGGGCGTGTGTGCTGATTACCACTTTTTTCATTCTTCTGTACGAACCTACTTCGATTAGTTTTAGTCAGTTTTTAGCCAACCTGACCATGTTTCCGGTGTATTTCGGCATAGAAAACCTCGATCAGGTGTATTGGACGCTGCTGGTCGAAATGGTTTTCTATTTATGGATTTTGGCCGTGTGGTTATTCGGAAAAATGCGGCAGATCGTTACTATCGGTTTGTTGTTTTTAGTCGCCGTGGTACTTTTTCATGCTCTTGGAACCCGTATTCCGGTAGTGTACAGTTTTCTGACATGGAAGGTGCAGTTTCTCAACCACTTTCCGCTTTTTTATACCGGAATTCTCTTTTATCAGCTGAAATTCAAAACTTTTGATTGGCGATATTTGGTATTGATTGGTTTTGGGATGGCGACCGCATTTTACCTGCACGACAAGGGCGGACGCACGATGTACCATACTTCCGCATTGGAGCACAATTTACTTATCGCGCTCTATCATCTGCTTTTTCTTCTATTTGTGTTGGGTAAATTGACTTTTCTGGTCAATCCCATTTTCTTGTTTCTGGGCAAAATCTCTTACAGCCTTTACCTATTGCACCAATACATCGGTCTGCACCTGATCGAAACACTCTACCAGAACCTGGGACTAAACATCTACCTCGCGGTAATTCTGACCATTGCCGTAATCATAGGCTTGTCTTACCTGGTGACGGTTTATGTTGAAGACCCGGCCATCCTAAGAATCAAAAATTGGTATCGTGCCCGACAAGGCCGTAGAGTGGATGAGCCTGATGCTGCCCGGTCGGCGTTACCTTAAAATTTTTCGCGGTTCGTTTGCCTTATTCCTTACATTTGCGGCTTGAAAAGAACCATTTAGCCCACGCTATTTTCCGGTATGGAAGCCACTTCCCACAAAAAATTGAACGAATTAGCCGCTACGGCTATCTGCGGCAACGACATCACCTCCTCTTGTCTTTACGTTTCGGCGCTTTCCATCGCCTACGCCGGACAGTACGCCTGGGTGGCACTGCTCATCGTAGCGGCGGTGTTGTTTCTTTTTCGGAAAATTTATGGTGAAGTAGTCGGTGCCCTGCCTCTCAATGGCGGCGCGTACAACGTGCTGCTCAACACCACTACCAAGAGTAACGCTTCCGTCGCGGCTTGCTTGACCATACTGTCCTATATGGCCACGGCGGTGATCTCGGCCAGCGAGGCTATGCATTACCTGCACGACATCGTGCCGAGCATTAATATCATTTTTTCTACGGCGATTCTTATCACTATGTTTCTGTTACTTGTGATGTCTGGGATCAGCGAGTCGTCCATTGTGGCCATCGTTATTTTCGTGCTGCACATTACTGCCATGCTCACGCTGATTATCAGCGGAATATGGTACGTATCACAAAATGGCTTTCAAGTGGCCTCGCTCAACTTCGACGCACCGCTTAATGGTGGTTTTGGCACCGCACTGTTTTTAGGGTTTAGCACGGCCATGCTGGGAATCAGCGGCTTCGAGAGTTCAGCCAACTTTGTGGAGGAGCAAAAGCAGGGCGTATTTCCCAAAACTCTAAGGAACATGTGGATTGCCGTATCGGTCATCAATCCATTGATGGCCCTGTGTGCGGTTATGGTATTGCCGCTGGCGGAAGTGGCTCAAAATCAAGAAGCCTTGCTCTCGCACCTGGGCGAGAATACGGGTGGTAGTTGGTTGGCCACTTTCATTTCGGTGGATGCAGTGCTGGTACTTAGTGGTGCGCTGCTGACTTCTTACGTGGGTGTCAACGGCCTTATCAAGCGTATGGCGCTCGACCGAATTTTGCCTCAATTGCTGCTGAAGGAGAACAAGAAAGGTAGTTCGCCCCGCATCCTGATCGTTTTTTACTTGCTCTGTTTGTCGGTACTGTTTATTACAAATGGCGAATTGGGGCCTTTGGCGGGAGTTTATACGATCTCGTTCCTGCTGGTGATGGTGTACTTTGGCTTTGGTAATTTTTTGTTAAAGAGCAAGCGGGCACGGCTTCCCCGGCCCGAGCGGGCCACGGTATTCTCTGTCACGCTGGCGATTCTGGCCGTGGTGGTCGCATTGTATGGCAACATCATCATGCACCCCGACTACCTGATCGTCTTTCTGCAGTACTTTGTGCCATCCATTATCGTCATTATCCTGCTGCTGAATCGAAATGAAATCTTAAAACTGCTGCTGGTTCTGGTCAACAGATTCTTCACTATACTCAAGCATGTCGCTGCTGCCAGTCGGTTGCAGATATCGCGGCATATTAAGAAACTGACTGAGCAGGAGTTCGTCTATTTCACGAAGGGTGACGACATTTCTATCCTCAACAAGGTGATGATCTACGTGCAGGAAAACGAAATTACTAAAAAACTCAAAATCGTTACGATATTGAAAGAGGGGGAAGATGTTCATGAAGCCTTTTTCAGCGATTTGGAGGTATTGGACCGCGCCTATCCCGATATAAAGATAGAATACGTGCAGTTGCATGGCACATTTGGCCCTGAGATTATCGAGCGACTAAGCAAGGAATGGGATATTCCGATCAACTTCATGTTCATTAGTTCGCCCAGCGACCGATTTACGCACCGCGTGTCGGATCTGGGTGGGGTGCGGTTGATTATATAAAAACATATTCCGCACCGGAGGTTGGACGCTTGAAAATACCCAACACAATTTAGCTAAGAAAACTTACAGCCCAATGAATACGAAAGCCATCGTAACGGGACTCGTATGCGCATCTCTTTTCCTTTCTCAAGCCTACGCCCAAATCACCGGGCGCATTCTCGACAAAACCACCAGCCAACCTGTTTCCTTTGTCAGTGTAGCGCTGTATTCGGTTAATGATTCCGTCGCTGTGAGTGGTGCCATTACCGATACAACGGGCCGTTTCCAAATTCCAAGTCCAAAGCCCGGACAATACCGTGTCAAAACGTTTTTTGTGGGCTACAAACCCGCCACGGCAGAATTCTACGTCGAGCGCGGACGGGCAATAGACGTAGGTGCTTTCTCGATAGAAGGCGAATCAAAATTATTGGAAGAGGTGCGCGTGACCGGGCAGCGAGCCGAGGTCATCATGAAGGCTGACCGCCAAACCTACCGCGCCGCGCAGTTCCAGGCGGCGGTGGGGGGCACGGCTACTGACGTGCTTCGTAACCTGCCCGGTCTGACTATCGACGCCGAGGGTGAGGTGAGTTTACGCGGGGCGAACGGATTTCTGGTGCTACTCAACGGTAAACCCGTTCAGGCAAACCTGGGAACATTACTGAACCAGCTTCCGGCTAACACGATCGAGTCCATCGAGGTGATTACTACCCCTAACGCCCGTTATGATCCCGACGGCAAGGCCGGCATCATCGCCATTGTCACCCGTACCGGAGCCCACACAGGCTGGTCGGCAGTGGCCAATGGTTTGATTGGGTTGCCGAGTGTAAGCGATTTTGGCAACGCCGAAAAGCCGCAACGTCACGCAATCGACGCCACGCTGAACTACCGATCCAAGCTTTGGGATTTCACGCTTAGTTCGGCCTACATCCGAAACGACATCGCCGGGCGGCGCGTGGGGGACGTAAGTACCACGATCGGCAACCGCACGACGCGCTTTCCTTCAATGGGTGAGCGGAGTTTTGACCGCTGTACATTCACCAATAGACTGGCCGTGGCCTTCGTGCCAAACAAGTACAACGTTTGGAATTTGGGATTGTACCAAAGTCGCCGTA
>NZ_JBGSXF010000414.1:0-2510 GCF_041751555.1 Persicitalea sp.
GGCAAAGAACTGCACCGCGAGTCGGTGGGCCGCAAAGTCCAGAAGTACGCCTGCAACTTCGACCTTTCGAAGGTCGCGGACGGCGACTACACCATCGAGATCGCCAATGGTACCGAGGTGCAGCGCAAGTCCATCAGCCTGAGCAGCGCCGAGGTAGTGAAGGAACCCGCACGCACGCTCGTGGCCCTAAACTGATTTTTCAGAATGTGGTGTGTCGTATAGCGTACCACGTTCTGCATTATAGATGGGTCTCAAATCGCAGGGACACGCCGCGATTTGAGACCTATCGGTTTGTGGTTGCCGCTTAATAGAAACTTTGGCAGATTACCGACCAATAAATATACTTTAACCGGAAAACAGTATCTTTAAAGCTTGGATTAGCTCGACTTATTCGGATGATTTCGGCAGAACACACACTACTTGAAAAATTAGACGACCTGATCGACGAGAATCTGGACGATTCTTCTTTTTCGATCAATGGGATCTGCGAGACGTTGGGCGTCAGTCGGTCGCACTTGCACCGTGCCGTTAGGGATCAAACCCAAAACTCGACTTCCCGCTATATCCGTCAGCGGCGCTTGCTGCGGGCCAAAGAGTTGCTCATGGGGACGGATCTGCGGATTTCGGAAATTTGCGATGCGGTGGGAATCACCAATCCTCAGAATTTCAGTACCTACTTCACCGAGGAGTTCCAGGTCAGTCCCACTCAGTTCCGTAAATATCATACCGAGCCGGAGAACTTAGTTGCCCCGCCATCCGTAGGGCCGGCGGCCCGCCCGGCCCGCCGCCGGCCCTATGCCGTCCTCGCGGCTATAGCGCTGCTTCTTATCGGGGCGGGTTGTTATCAGTGGTTCAAACAAACTTCCGAGGCTGTAGCACCGGAGGCCAGTTCGCTGGCCGTGCTGCCCTTTACCAACCTGGGAAATACCGATAGCAACCCAGCCTGTGAGTCGATCATGGACGATATATACACGTCGGCAGCGCTTATCGATAACCTGAACGTCATTGCGCGCTCATCGTCCGACCGATTCAAAGGCACCGGGAAGGGCATTCTGCAAATTGGCGAAGAACTCCGGGTGGCCCATGTGCTGAAAGGTAGTTTTTTGCGAACCGACGATCAGGTTCAGATCAAGATCGACCTCGTCAGCACCCAAAAAGACGGACGCTCCTGGACGAAGAACTACCACGCGGCCTACAAAGATATTTTCCAACTCACCGAACAAATCGTAACCGATATAGCCCGGCAACTCGAACGGACGAGGGGGGCGTCGGCCGCCGAAAAGCTGCAACTAGCCCGTACCCAAAACATAGAAGCCTACAACGCCTTTTTGCAGGGAAGGCAATTGATGAATACCCGCACCAACGCGGATTTGTTGGCGAGTATCGCCCGCTTCGAGCGGGCCATCGCGCTCGATTCCACCTTCGCCGAAGCCTACGCCTACCAGGCCGCCGCCCACTTGTTGTTGCTAGGCCCGAACGACGCCGAGGCGCAGAAGCAGCGTCGGTTGACGGAGCAAACCGCACTAAACGCCATTCGTCTCGACCCGACCAACAGCACGGCCTACGCGGTGCTGGGTGCACTGTATCACACCACCCAACAGTGGCAAGCTTCCGAGACGGCCTTTCGGATTGCGCTGCAGCACAACCCGAACGATGCCCAGGCCAACTATTGGTACAGCCTGTTGTTGCGGTCGGTAGGAAGGGTCGATGAAGCCGTCACGTACAGTACCCGCGCCGTGACGCTCGACCCGCTGTATCCGGTGATTCTGGCCGGGCATATTCTCAACTGCACCTACGCCGGGCAGTTCGGGTTGGCGAAAGAAAACATTGAAAGCGGACGGGTACTTTTCAACAATTCGTTCGCCTATCATATGGTGAAAGCATACTACAGCATGAACCAGGCCGACTACGCCCAGGCGGTCGCCGCCTTCGAGCGGGGTATGGAATTGAACCCCGACGACAAAGGACAAATTCCCTTGCTAATGTACTGCGAAGCCAAACGGGG
Organism: Persicitalea sp.; assembly: GCF_041751555.1. Taxonomy (NCBI): domain Bacteria; kingdom Pseudomonadati; phylum Bacteroidota; class Cytophagia; order Cytophagales; family Spirosomataceae; genus Persicitalea; species Persicitalea sp. Next base: position 2,006 of record NZ_JBGSXF010000414.1, read on the forward strand.
AAACCGCCAAAAAGCGGACGCTTTTATTCAAGGGCTAGTCGGCGCCAGTCCCTGGGAAAATTACCAGCGGGCGGTGGTGTACGCCGGATTGAGCAAAGCCGATAGTTCGCTTTACTACCTTAAAAAAGCCGCCGATGGCGGCTACTACTTCCGCGACACCAAGGTAATTCAGGTATTCGAACCCTACCATTCGAGCCTGACTTTCCGGGCCGTGCTTCGTCGCTACAATCTGGCTGACTGATTCCCGTAATTTTCTCAAATGTACCCCCCGGGCGACTCGCTTAGAGGCGATGAATCGTGTCTTTACACGAAAGCCAATCGGGAAAACTATTCTTGACATCCCCTTCTCCCAAGGCTTGTTCATATAACTTTTTCCTATCAAAATTTGGCAATTGTCAGTCTGAGCGGAGTCGAAGACCGTCCAAACGGGAGGTCTTCGACTCCGCTCAGACTGACATCTCTCCAATGTTTTGGTAGAAAATAATTTTTATGAACAAGCCCTCTC
>NZ_JBGSXF010000415.1:0-4422 GCF_041751555.1 Persicitalea sp.
GTTCGGGATGAAAGCCCGTACCTACTTCCAGTAAACTACCGATTCGACCGTTGTAGTCGATGCGCCCCGTAGTTGGCCCTGTTACCTTAGATAGTATTTTAAGCAGAGTGGATTTTCCTGCTCCGTTTTTGCCTATAATTCCCAGAATTTCGCCGGGCATTACTTCGAAGTTGATGTCTTTGAGTGCCCAAACATACTCGCTTTTTCCTTTGGTACTGCGGTCGTTGCTTTCCCCTATTTTCAGGAAGGGATCTTCCTTACCCCGAACTTGATACCACCAACGCTTGAGGTCGTTGCTTAGGGTGCCGGTGCCAATCGTGCCAAGGCGGTACTGTTTCGATAGGTTTTCTACTTTAATGGCTGGCTTTGGCAAAGGTTGTTAGGTTGTTAGCGGGGCGCCCCGAGGCGTTGTTAGGTATAATTTAAACTACATCCATGAAATTCTTCTCCGTCTTATTAAAAATAACCAGACCTACAAGAAACACTACTGCTGTAAACACCGCCGAATACGTAAGCAACCCCCACGAAAAAGTACCCGTTCCAAAGAATCCGTACTTGAAGGTTTCCAGTATGCCCGTCATGGGGTTAGCCAACATAATGGGCTGGTATTTGGCGGGGATGGCCGATAGCGGCAGAATGACCGGGGTGGCGTACATCAGGAGTTGTACCCCAAATTCTACCAGGTATTGTAGGTCGCGGTACTTGGTGGTCATAGCGGATACCAGCATCCCCAAACCCAGCCCCATGAAGCCCATCAAAACAATCAACAGGGGCAAAAGTAGAATAGCGGCGTTGGGTTTGAGCGGATAGCCATCGATGGTGTAATAGCCGTAGATGAGCAAAAAAAGGAACAAACCAATGCCAAACTGAATCAGGTTGCTGATAATGATCGACAGCGGCGTAACGGCCCTGGGGAAATAGACTTTGCCAAATAGGGCGGCATTGGCCGTAAACGTGGTGGAGGTGGTGCGGAGGCAGTTGGAAAAATAATTCCAGGTCGTAACGCCCGCCAGATAGAATAAAATCGGGGGTACCCCATCCGTGGAAAGCTGAGCCATCCCCCCGAAGACGATAGCCAGGACGGCGGTCTGGAAGAGGGGTTGAATAAAAAACCAGAGCGGACCGAGGATGGTCTGCTTGTACTTGGCCACAAAGTCGCGACGCACAAAAAGTACCAGCAGATCGCGGTACTGCCAAATCTCGTTTAGGCGCAGATCGAGCAGTTTGTCGTGCGCCTGAATGGAGTTCTCAAAAGTAGGTTCAGTGGGATTCACCGGATACAGCTTCGCTCTTTCACTCCCATGCTTTGTTGCATACAAGTCTTACAATTAAACACTTACAAAACCAAAACTACTTATCTCGATTTTTATAAATTACCAGAACTTGTCGGTCTTCCGGCATACATTCACTATCCGGCCTGAGCCGCTGTTTTAGGGAGTGCCGCTACTTTGGTGCGACCCAGCTCCAGCACGATCCCTTTCCCAATTGCTACGATCTCAATGACCAGTTTTCCCTTGCCATCGTGTCGGACCAACCGTCCATGAAACCCTTTGAAAGGCCCGGAAGCTATGCGTACTTCCTGACCGGGGAGCAGGCCGGCATCCACCACCACAACCTCGTTATCCAGGTAGGCCAGTTGGCGCAATGCTTCAATTTGCGCCTCTGGAACCGAAGCATACGCTCCCCCGAAAGAAACAATGCGGACGACGCCGGGTGTATTGAGCATGGGATAGCGTAATTCTTCGGTAAATTTAGCAAAGATATAGCCGGAGAAAAGCGGTTCCTCGACGATTTTCACGCGATCACTCCACTTTTTCCTTCGCTTTTGCAGGGGCAAATATAGTTCTATCCCCATCTTTTGCAGCAGGGCGGCCGCTTTTTTCTCAGAACGCGAGCGCGTTTGGAGTACTCGCCAGGGATGTACGTTCAGGTTTTCTGCTTCCATGCTGTGGATATGGGGTAGGCGGTATAGTAATGAGCGATCAGGTCGATACTTTACGTTTGCTGCCTTCAAAAGGATGCCGGGTCAGGGGTAGCTTCACCAGCGGGTGGTAGTCGCCAAGCAGTGGGGAGATGCCCGCAGTACGAATATCGTGGACAATTTCAATCGAATGACGCGCTTCCTCCATGCCGAACCCACTCCCGGCCAGGATATGCTGGTAGCTTTTGGTATGCAGGTCGGTGAACCCATCGCTGAACTCGACCTCCTCGCCATCGACGGTAATGGAACGGTAGGTGGATTGCCCTTTCTCCTGAATGTGGGCGGGTAGCGTTTGGTGCTCGATGGACAAAAACCAGCGTACGCGGGCTTTTTCAAATTCCAGGTATCCGGCGGCGCGGTCGTGCCTATGGAGATGAACCTGATTGGTCTTGACTCCGCCGAACACCCAGGAGAGCATATCGTAGAAATGCACACCGATGTTGGTGGCGATCCCACCCGACTTGGCCATGTCGCCTTTCCAAGATGAATAATACCAGTTGCCCCGTGAGGTAATGTAGGTAAGGTCTACGTCGAATACTTTGTCCACCGGGCTGCGGGCGATTTTTTCTTTTAACGCAATAATGCCGGGGTGCAACCGGAGCTGGAGGACGGAATAAACGCGATGGTCACTTTCCCGTTCAATTTCCATTAGGGCGTCGATGTTCCAGGGGTTCATCACCAGGGGCTTCTCACAAATGACATGAGCATGATTACGCAACGCAAAGCGTATGTGAGCATCGTGCAGGTAGTTGGGACTACAGACGCTCACGTAGTCGATGGGCTGAGCCGTGCGGCGGAGTTTTTCGATGTGGCGGTCGAAACGCTCGAACTCGACGAAGAAGGCCGCTTTGGGAAAAAAACTATCCATGATCCCTACACTGTCGAAGGGATCGAGGGTAGCCACGAGCGTGTTGCCTGTTTCCTTAATGGCTCTGAGGTGGCGGGGTGCTATATAACCGGCAGCACCGATGAGGGAAAAATGTTTCATAGTAGTGTGTGGGCTTGAAGGTTAGTGTGTATGGTCAATCACTATTGGAATTCAGGAACGTCCGCTCCATCCTACATCTTTCTGACTACGCCCTTTTCTATTTCGTAGGCATCGCCACTTTCGGGACAAACTGCTCTTCCTGAGTCGTCGAAGTTCAGACGGTGTCCGTATTCACTCATCCAGCCCATTTGCCGGGCGGGGTTTCCCACCACGAGCGCGTAAGGCGGAATAGCTTGGGTCACCACGGCTCCCGCGCCAATGAAGGCAAAGTCGCCAATGTCGTGACCGCAGATAATGGTCGCGTTGGCCCCGATGCTCGCTCCTCGGCCAACGCGAGTCTTTTGAAATTGATCGCGGCGCTTGATAGCTGAGCGAGGATTAGTCACATTCGTAAAAACCATCGAAGGCCCCAGAAACACATCGTCTTCGCAAACCACCCCTGTATAGATCGACACGTTGTTCTGTACCTTCACGTTATTGCCCAAAACCACGCCCGGCGACACCACTACATTTTGGCCCAGGTTGCAATTCTCACCGAGTACACAGTCGGGCATGATGTGGGAAAAATGCCATATTTTGGTTCCCGCCCCGATGGTGCAACCTTCGTCGATTATGGCCGTAGGATGAACGAATACATTTTCCATACTAGCTGTTCGACAGGGTTTTATCCATTTCCAGCGACAAACCGGATGGCGCGTATTCAATAAAATAGGCCTTCACCGTAGCGCAAATGTAGTGCAATTCTTGTTTTGTCAACTCCGTGTGCATGGGCAAAGACAGCACCCGACGACAAAGATCCTCCGATACCGTCAGGCTGCCCGCAATCCTTCCCATCGTTTGGTAGGCTTTCTGTTGGGAGAGCGGAATGGGGTAATACACCATGCTCGGCACCCCTTTTTCCTGCAAGAAAACTTTGAGACGATCGCGGTGCTGGGCCGGTACTTTCAGGGTGTATTGGTGGAAAACGTGTGTCGAATAAGCGGCCCGGTAAGGCGTCTCGATGCCGGGTACCTTGGCCAGTTCGCGGTCGTACCAGGCGGCGGCGCGTTGCCGGGCGGCGATATAGGTATCGAGGTGTTTGAGCTTTTCCAGCAGGATAGCCGCCTGAATCGTATCGAGCCGCGAGTTAATTCCTACTAACTCGTGCCGGTATTTTTGGGCTTGCCCGTGGCTGGCGATCATGCGCACTTTGGCGGCCAACTCTGGCTGGTCAGTATAAACGGCCCCACCATCACCAAAACAGCCGAGGTTTTTGGAGGGAAAGAACGAGGTGGTTCCTAAATGGCCCAGTGCCCCCGCCGAAATCACTTCCCCGGTGCTGTCGAACGTGTAATCAGCTCCGATGGCCTGCGCGTTGTCCTCGATCACGTACAGGTCATTTGCCTTACAAAGATCGAGAATAGGCTCCATGTCAGCGCATTGGCCAAACAGATGAACAGGCACCACCGCCCTG
>NZ_JBGSXF010000416.1:0-9678 GCF_041751555.1 Persicitalea sp.
AACGTGAATTATCGGGAATGCCCCGCGCCCGAACTACCCGAATTTGCTTTTATCGGGCGCTCAAATGTCGGCAAATCTTCACTAATCAATATGCTCACGCAACGAAAGGCGCTGGCCAAAACTTCGGGAACACCGGGGAAAACGCAGCTTATCAACCATTTTCTGATCAATGACGCCTGGTACTTGGTGGATTTGCCCGGCTATGGCTACGCAAAAATTGCTAAGACCGAGCGGGCGAAGTGGGAGAGCATGATTTACGATTACCTGCGCTACCGCCCCAACCTCGTCTGTACCTTCGTGTTGGTGGACAGCCGACACGATCCGCAGCAGATCGATCTGGACTTTATGGAGCAGCTGGGTGAAGAAGGCATCCCGTTTCACATCGTGTTTACAAAGGCTGATAAGGTGAAGAAATCGGAACTGGACGATCAGATCACTCGCTACAAGCAGAAAATGCTCGAAATCTGGGAAGAATTGCCGCCTACTTTCCTGACCTCTGCCGAGAAAGGTGATGGCCGCGAGCCGCTACTGGAAGCAATACAGACGTACAGTGAGGCGTTTGAGAAGCCAGATTGAAGCCCCGCTGAGTAGAAGTACGAGTTGCATTGGATTGATAGTCAAATGTATAAAGAATGTCAACTGTTAACAGTCAGATGTCCTCTGAATAATTTCTTAGCTTTGCGGCGTTTTTGAGGGGTAGAAATCAATTTTTGTATTTAAAAGAATAAAAATCCGAAATGGAGATACTGAAGGAAATAGCGAACGTGTCGGGCAAGAGCGGTTTGTACCGAATCTTGAAGCCTAGCCGCGCGGGAGTAATCGTAGAGAGCTTGGACGGCAAGGGTGAAAAGACCATGATTGGGGCCTCGGCTCGGGTGTCTGTACTAAAAGACGTGTCAATCTTTACCGAAGGGTCGCAGGATTCGATTCCCTTGGGCAATGTTTTTTTGAAAATTAGAAAAAAGCACGGCGAGAAAGTGGATATGGACGTGAAGCAGGCTTCCGACAAGGATTTGGTGGAATTCCTGGACGCTGTGCTACCCGAGTTCGACCGTAGCCGCGTTTACGTGTCGGACATCAAGAAAATCGTGCAGTGGTACAACACACTCTCGGCCCATTTTCCCAACGACTTTGTAAAATCCCCTCCGAAGAAGAAAACGATCGTGGTTTCTACGGACGCCAATCATTCTGGCGAAAACGAGCCTTCTGAGGAAGCTGGTGAGACGCCAGACGAAGCCGAAAAAAACGACGCCAAATAATTTGACTTTTCTTCTGTTCAAAAAAATAGGAACACCCCGCAACATTTGCGGGGTTTCTTCATTTTATCTGGAATAATCCCAAACAGGAAGCACCATTTTGAGTTTTTTCATAAATATTTGAATACAATGTTAAATTGTTCAAATATTCAGTACCACGTTTTCTACGAAATATTTAACTTTCGGACTATTCCAGATAATCCCCTTTTTGACATCCACAAATCATGTATATAAACCGGATTAGTCATTACCTGCCAACCCATGTGGTGGATAATGAATACTTCACCGAACTGAACGACCTTTCCAGCGAGTGGATCGTGGAGCGGACGGGAATCCGAGAACGCCGCAAAGCGGGCGAGGGCGAGAACACAAATACGATGGCCATTGCGGCAGTAGAGGCGTTGCAGGCTAATATCCCTTACAGCAAAAATGAAATTGATCTGATCGTAGGGGCGACTTACACTCCCTACGACACCATAGTGTCGCTAGCCCACGCTGTGCAGCACTATTTGGATATTCCCGATATTCCAGTCGTTTCGGTGTCGTCGGCCTGTTCGTCGCTTCTCAATGCAATCGAGCTGGTGGAAGGCTACTTTGCCATGAACAAGGCTTCCCGTGCTTTGGTGATCGTAGCCGATCACAACACAGCCTACAACAACGAGAAGGATACTATGTCAGGTCACTTATGGGGCGACGGAGCCGCGGCCATGCTGATCTCGAAGGAGCGTCAGACCGATTCTGATCTATTTATCCGTAAAATTATTACGGGTGGGGCCGCTACTAGTGGCAAGGCGATAGAAGCCGTAGTGTTGCGGCCCAACGAGCGCGGCGTAGTGATGCCTTACGGTCGCGATGTGTTCCAAAATGCCTGCACCTACATGCCCAAAGTAAGCCAGCAAGTGCTGGAAGCCTGCGGGTTAGGCGTTGCGGATATCGATTACCTCATCCCGCACCAGGCCAATCACCGCATCAGCCTGAATGTCATCAATACATTGGGCATTCCCGAAGAAAAACTACTCTCTAACATTCAGCGACTGGGTAACACAGGCTGCGTAGGCTGTGCCATTCTACTTTCCGAAAACATGGAGCGCTTTCAGAAGGGCGAACGCCTTGTCATTACAGTTTTTGGTGGAGGGTACTCCTACGGAGCGATGCTTATTGAGGTGTAGGAAACTCAGATGGAACTAAGCAAGCTAAATAACCCTCTTCAAAACCAGCGTCGTAAAAATAAGCTTTCCGCTTCGGTTGATAATCAGATTAATCGACCTTCCTTCCTTCCGCTGTAAGAGTTTGTAAATCTCGGTCATGTTAAGGGTATTTGCGGAGGCATCATTAACGAACATCAGGCGATCGCCCTCCAGCAGTCCTGCCCGTGAGGCGGGTGAGTTATCCATGACTTTATCGACGTAGTATTCCCGGTAGTTGGCTCCCTTCGCCCGCAAATCCATACCACTCATATCGTGTTCGAAGGGTTCCTTCATAGCACGTTTGATAGGCTTCATTGCGATATACTTTTCGGAATAGTTGATTGTGACCCGAAAGCGCCGCAGCAATTCGCCGCCGATATTTCCCTGCCGATCGAAGGCGGGGTTGATCTTACCGCCAAACGACGCACTATCCGGGAATGAGGTGACTACTTCTGACAAGTCAAATTCTCCTATTTTTACTTTATCCAGGCGTCCTAATTCACCACTAATCTTTCCCGATAGACCCATACCAAGTTGTACGGCGATTGTCTTATCGGGAAGCGGGATATTCGTGGCAAAAGTATTGAGCATTACAGCATGACCCGCTCCGGTGTCGAGTAGCAGCTTAACCTTCTCTCTTTTACCCAATTCACTGATAAAGATATCGTCGATATAAGGTTTCTTGTTGATGATTTCCAGCGGAACCTTCGTGCCGTACGAACGCCGGTACTTGAAGTACTTGGGTAGTTGGATAAGCAGGAGCCGGTGCTGGAAGTCGATCGTAACCACAAAACGCTCGAAAAGCTCATAACCGATAAGTCCGTGGATGGGCGTGCCGACGAGTTCGGAGAGTTTCAGCAAATCCTCTTTGAGCAAAATCATGTTATGCGCCTCGATGCGGGCGTAACCTACCTGTAGCGTGTTGCCGATGCTAACCACTGCCTCGACCGTGCTGTCGGCCCCTACCCCATCGAGTCGAATGGTGCGGAAGTATTCCGTGTTCAGGTACTTGCCCGTGGCAGTATCCGTCACGATGGTGTTGCTCACTCCGGAATCCAGAATAAAATGCAGCGTATCGGAATCATTGATACGAGCAGGGATGACGATCAGGTTGGCGTGCAATTCGAAAGGAATGCGCGCGTTGCGGCGTTTCTGAATGAGGTGAAAGCCGAAAATCTGATTCTTCTGCGGTTCGGAACGCGGAGAGCAGCCCGCAACGAATGCCGTAAAAATAATTAATAAAGCTGTTTTCATCCGCATTGCTTCCAAACTACCCCAAGTTGCAAAAACTCGGTAAAAAATACTATTCGGTGAAAAACAAAGTGCCGAAGTACCAGCCCGAAAATGAATTCCAGCCAATGCTTCGGCACTATAACCTAAGAAGTGGGTCAAGCGTTTAAAGTGATCAATTGTTGAAGATGGTTCAGCTAAAAAAACTAACTTCAACTACTCACTAATTCAATTTGCCGGTGGCACGGAGTACCGCATCGGCTTCCAGGTATTGTTAGCGGGGTTCATGTCGGGCAACGTATTGTCCGGGTCGAGCCGTACCGAGCGAAGCGGCTGCTGCGTATCGGCCTTGAAAGTCCAGCTTCCACCCCGCTGCCAGATCTCGACAGGAAACTCCATGCGCGTTTTTTTGCCCGCGACATCCTCTAGCTCCACCGTAACGGGCATGGCCCACTGATCCAGGTTCTCGATAGTGATCAGCGCGCCGTTCTGTGCGTTTTGCTCGATGTAAACGACGTCCTTTACGCCTTGATCCAGTTTGTAGTTTTCGAAAAACCAGCCTTTCCAAAACCAGGCGAGGTCTTCGCCGCCTACGTCTTCCATCGTGCGGAAAAAGTCGTAGGGTGTGGGGTGCTTGAAGGCCCAGCGCTTTACGTATTGCCGGAAAGCGTAGTCGAAGCGCTCCTTGCCCAACACCTGTTCGCGGAGCATTTTCAGGCCAAGGCCGGGCTTGTAGTAAGCCTCGACGCCCAGCGCGCGGGAGTTCACCACGTCGGGGATGTTCATAATGGCGTCGTCGCTGGCCGGGTAGAGGGCGGGCGCGGTGCGCTGCATGTCCATCGGGCGGCTTTTGTACTCGCCGTTATTGAAGGCATCCGTCGAAAGAAAGTTGATGAAGGTGTTGAAGCCCTCGTCCATCCAGGCGTACTTGCGCTCGTTGCTGCCCACAATCATCGGGAACCAGTTGTGGCCGAATTCGTGGTCGGTTACGCCCCACAGGCTAGCTCCCTTGCTGTTGCTCGAGCAAAACACGATACCGGGGTATTCCATGCCGCCTACGATGCCCGCCACATTAGTAGCCACGGGGTAAGTATATTCATAAACGTAGTTGGAATAAAACTCGATGCTGGCCTTGACATATTCAGTCGAACGCCCCCAAGCTTTGTCGTCGCCGACCTCGGCGGGATACACCGACTGCGCTAGGGCATTTTTGCCGCTGGGCAGGTTCATGCGGGCAGCGTCCCAGACGAAGGCTTTGGACGTAGCCCAGGCTATGTCGCGGGTTTGCTGGCAGCGGAAACGCCAGGTCAAAGTACCCGACTGCTTCGGGCGCGACTCAGCGCTGGTCACTTCTTCCGCCGTTCGAATCATGACCGTCGAGTCGCTCTTGGCGGCACGATCCAGCCGATTGCGCTGCTCCCTGGTCAGGACATCGTTGGGGTTGATAAGTTCGCCCGATCCGACCACGATGTGGTCCCAGGGTACCGTGACGGCATACTCGAAGTCGCCGTACTCGAGGTAAAACTCGCCTGCGCCCAGGTAAGGGAGCGTGTTCCAGCCCTCGATGTCGTCATAGACACACATGCGTGGGTACCATTGCGCGATTTCATAGATCACGCCATCTTTGGTTTCCAAAGTACCCATGCGGTCGGAGCCGTACTTCGGGATCTTGAAGGAGAAGCCGAGATTGATCTTGATCATGTCGCCGTTGGCTTTAAGCGGCTCGTTGAGGCGCACCTGCATGCGGGTATCATACACATTGAACTGCGCGATCTGGGCTTTGCTTTTGCCTTGCTGGACGGTGACGGAGGTGATCTTATTACCACCCTCAAAGCCCGTGTTGCCGAAGCGCCCGCCTGTAATGGGCGTGGTCTTGCCACTACGCGAACTGTCGCTGAACGCATTTTGGTCCAACTGCAGCCAGAGGAATTCCAGGTCGCTGGGGCTGTTGTTTTTATAGGTGATCTCGATGTCGCCTGCCAAAGTACCGGCAGTTTCGTCGAGGCTGATGTTAATCTTGTAGTCGGCACGGTTCTGCCAGTATTTGGGGCCGGGTGCGCCGCTGCCCGTTCGGTACTCGTTGCCGGGTTGAAAATTGAGCAGCGGGTTGAACAGCACGTGGGCGTCGTATTTGGGCTTGGCATCATCCTGCGCGAAGGAACTCAGGCAGATCAGCGTACAAAGCGCCAGAAAGCCTGAGCGAATCATAGTTTTATTCATTTTTTGTTGATGAAAAATTAAAAATAGTAAACAGAGAATTATTGGCTTCCAGCCAATTAGCACAAAAACTACTGACCGAAATAACTACTAAACGATCGAAAGTAGCTTTTTGTAAAAAAGCAGAAAGAAATAATCGCTTTAAAGGCCTTACGCCTCGCCGCCCGGTCCACCGAAACTCATGGGAAAATTGAAACCCGAGCCATCGTCGCCACCTGGATTGATGGAGCCGTGGGCGGCCTCGAATTTGCGAATATTGTCTTTTAAAGCATTTAGCAGTCGCACTGCGTGTTCGGGCGTAACGATGATCCGGGCCTTTACTTTGGCCTTGGGAACGCCCGGCATCAGGCGAATAAAGTCCAGGATGAATTCGCTGTTGGAGTGGGCAATCATGGCAAGATTGGCGTAAGTACCTTCGGCGATATCCTCCGACAACTCAACATTGATTTGCTGTTCGAGATCTTGGTTTTGCTCTTCCATAAAATCGTTTTTTCGGCAAAGATAAAGAAAGCCCGGCAAGAAGTGCTGTTCAAAGAACGCCGTATTTCAGATACGCCTCCGTAGCCTTCATGCCATTTTTAATCGCGTCCCGGGTGATGTTTTCGGCGGAGACTTTTTTCAAAGCCGCTTCGATGGCCTGGGTTTCTACCTCCTGCGGTACGACCACGATGCCGTCTTCATCGGCCAGCACCAGATCACCCGGCCGGAACTTAACACCGTCGATTTCTACCACTACATCTACCTCGATTACCTTCTGGCGATTCAGGCTATCGTAGGGATTCTTGCCTGTTGCGAATACCGGAAACTTCATTTCCCGCGTCTTCTCGATATCCCGCACCGAGCCGTGCGCGATGACGCCCACGCAGCCACTGTTGCGGGCCGCCGTCGAAAGTAATTCGCCCCAAATCCCCGAGCGATTGGAACCCCCGGCGGCGCAAATCAGGATGTCGTCGGGCTGGCAGGAATCCACCGCCTGTAATTCCAGTTCGTAGGGATTCGGGTCTTCGCCGTAGGTATCGGCCCACAGCGTCGTTTTGCAGCGGCCGATCATTTTGGCGATGCCCGTGTAGGCGTGGAAGGCCGTGCGGGTGGCTTGCTGCCGATAGCCAAGCTGATCCAGCCCGTCGGACAATACGGCAACGTAGAGGGTTTCGTTTCAGGGTTGGAGATTCATGGGATAGGCTAGTGTGTATTGAAGGACTCCACTATGGAAGCAGTTGAGGTAATCTCAAAACGATAGTTAGCTCAAAAGTTCCTCATTCCGCTGCAGGAAAGTTTTGACGAAAACATCGTCGATTAGCTCAGGGTACGCTCGTGTCACGCGATTAATCTCGGCGGCCTGTCCCGCCGAAAGGCACTCGTCGGGGTTCAGGCACCAAGTACCTTTCAGGATTCCCTGCCTTTGCAAAACTTCGTGAATCCCGGCGATGCAGCCTTTGAAAGAATGTTGGACGTCGAAAATCGCCGCGTTCATGTCCGTGACCGCGATGCCTTTGGGTAACAAGGCGTCCGCACCCGCGTAGCCGTTGGCAATACAATGCTTTATCTCCGCCAGTAATTCAACGGCTTTAGCGTTCCAAACGGCCCAGTGTCCTAGTAGTCCGCCGACGAAGCGCTTTTCGGCTTGCACGCCATTAACCTCAAAGCGGTAAGTCGTCAGCAAGTCGGCTACAATATTGTCATCGTTCCCGGTGTAGAGGGCTATTTCATCCCGGCGATCCGAGTCGCAAATTCCCCGGACGGCATCCAGCGTTTGGTAGCGGTTGAAGGCCGCAATTTTTACCCCCACGACATTTGGTAAGTCAGCCATTTTGCGCCAAAAATCGTAGCTCAGCAGCCGTCCGCCTACAGCGGGTTGCAGGTAAAAGCCAAAGATGGGAATCACTTCCGACACCGCGCGAAGGTGGTCGATCAACTCCTCGTCGGTAGAGTTGTTCAGCCCACCCAAGCTAACTAACCCGATGTGGTAGCCGTGCTTCCGGGCTAATTCGGCCTCGCACAATGCCTGGGCGGTGGGGCCACAAACGCCCGCCACTTTAAGGAACGGGCGCGATAGTTGCGCCGCCGCTATTTCGTCAGCCGCCAGAGCAAGTACCCTTTCCAAAAGGTCGAATTCCGGTTTTCTGATTTCAAACTGCGTAGTGTGTACCCCGACCGCCACACCGCCTGAGCCGCTCGCCATATAGTACCGCGTCAGCAGTCGCTGCCGTTTTTCGTCCAGTTCGCGAGTTTCGGTCAACGCCAGCGGGTGCGCCGGGATGACGGTACCTTCAAATAAGTGATGTCTGAGGGTGGGGTCGAGTGTCGAGATCATGGACTTTTTTTTAAAATTTACCGCTTCTTTCTTGAAAGTGGGTAGCCTTGTCAATTGTTTTTCCGCCTTGCGTTAGCCACTCGTAAATAAGCCGCATCATCTGTTTCGGGCCAGTCCTCGGGTATCCGAAAAAATCTGTGCATTCCGCCGCATTGCTCAGCAGGGCGGTGGGTTGCTCTTCGTACATGAAAATTGGCGTTTTACCCGCCATTTTGCCAAATTGTTCTGCAATCCAGCGCACCGAGAGCTGCTCGGGGCCCGTCACATTCAGAATTTTGGCGGGCTGAGCACAATGCAACAGCGATCGGATAGCGATTTCGTTAGCGTCCCCTTGCCAAATGACATTCACCGTACCCATCCGCAGGTCGATGGGCTTTTCCCCGATTATGCTTTTGGCCAGTTCCAGTAACACACCGTACGTGACATCGTTGGCGTAGTTGAGCCGATAGATCAGCAGCGGTGTACCGTACTTTCGGCTGCCATACTGGAAAATCCGCTCCCGACCCAGGCACGATTGTGCGTACTCACCCAGCGGTTCGGGTTGTAAATCCTCGCTGGCTCCACCCATTGTCACGGGCGTGAGCGGATAAACGTTTCCCGTGGAAAAAGCCACGATATTGGAATCCTTGAACTTTTCCCCCACCCGGCCTGGCAGGTAGCTGTTCATAGCCCAGGTGAGCGACTCGTTGCCCGTGGTACCAAACTTGGTACCCGCCAGATAGAGGACGTTCTTTATTAATGGTAAAGCCTGCAACTTCGCATCATCCAGCAAATCAGCCGCGATAGTTTCGATGCCTGCCGCATTCAGTTCCTCGGCCAGTCCCGCTTCGGAAAATCGGGACACGGCGACGATTCGCTTAGTGATTCCGGTCTTTTCGACCGCAGTCCGGGCCAGTTTGGCAAGCGCGGGGCCCATTTTTCCTCCTGCACCTAAAATGAGAATATCTCCCTCGATTCGGGCAATATCTGCTATTAGCTCCGGTGAGGGTTGCAAAAGGGCTTCGTAACGTTGTTGAAGGTCGTTCATTTTAAGGTGTTCGCTCCGCCAGCGGCAAAGGTTGGGAGAGAGTTTTTTTGAGTAAAAAAATTAAGGAGTAAAAAACAGGGCTTTGACATTGGCCAGCGCCAAACCGACGATAAGAGCTAGCCCCAGTCCGCCCGTGAATTTGGCGTAGTTTGTATTGGTCAAATCCCCCATAATCTTCTTGTCGTTGGCGATCAGGTACATGCTCACGCCGATGAAGGGAACGATGAATATAGTAACGCTCTGGGCAAACACGATCAATTGTAAGGGTAGTTTGCCGAAAATGATGGCAATAATCGCCCCGAAGCTCATCACCAAGGCGATGAAGTACTTGATCGGTCGGGCGCTGAGCTGACTACCGTAGCCGAGGGCATCGCCCAGTAAAGTACCACCTACCGTGGCGTTGCCAATAATTGAGGAAAAAGCCGCCCCGAACAGGCCAATCAGAAA
>NZ_JBGSXF010000417.1:0-5051 GCF_041751555.1 Persicitalea sp.
TTTTGGCCCTACTCTTCAATGTGCTGTTCGGCATCCTGATCCATACTATGGGAGATGATTTGAAGCAGGAGATCAACCGCCTGAACCAGACCACGCCGGGGAGCCACATCGGTGCACCACGCGATTCCGATCAGCGGCAGCGCATGAACAACGGCCTGCTTTTCATGGCGCTGCTGTCAACCTACTACCTGACCACCAATCGCCGATCCACCCGGCGCATTCAGCAGTTGCAGGTGCAGGCCGAGCGGCTGGAAAAAGAAGCCGTGCAGTCGCAGTTTGCCGCTCTGAAAAACCAGGTAAATCCGCACTTTCTTTTCAATAGCCTTAGTATTCTTACTTCTTTGGTAGAGGTGGACGCCCGCCTGGCGGTGCAGTTCATCGGGCGACTGGCCAAAGCTTACCGCTATATTTTGGAGCAGCGCGACAACGAGCGGGTTAGTCTGCGCACCGAACTCGACTTCATCGAAGCGTACACTTTTTTACTCACCATTCGCTTCGAGGATAAGCTTTTCGTTGACATTGACGTACCGGAAACGGCCCGCGACGGCTTCGCCATTGCTCCCCTCACGCTGCAACTGCTGGTGGAAAACGCGGTCAAACACAACCGCTTGTCGGAAGAGGAACCTCTGCAGGTGCGCATCCGGCAAGAGGGCGATGCGTTGGTAGTTGCCAACCCGCTGCAACCCCGGCCCGACGGGAAAGATGAATCGACGGGCGTCGGACTGCAGAATATCATCAACCGCTACCACTTGCTGACCGACCGCCCCGTGGAGGTAGGCGAGCAGGACGGGGAATTTGTTGTAAAACTACCGCTGCTATGAACGTACTGATTATTGAGGATGAAAAGCGTACCGCCCAGCGGATGGAAAAATTGCTGGGGGAGTACGACCCTGCCATCCGCGTCCTGGCCCAGCTACCAGGCGTAGCTAAAGCGGTGGCGTGGCTGGCCGATCCGGCTAATTCCAGGCCGGAACTTGTATTTCTGGATATTCACCTCGAAGACGGCTCGGGCTTCCAACTCATTGAGCAGGCCAAACTGACGATACCGATCATTTTTACCACTGCCTTCGATGAGTACACCCTGCAAGCTTTCAAAGCCAACAGCGTGGACTACCTGCTCAAGCCTATCGACGCCGACGAGTTAGGAACCGCCATCGACAAGTTCAAAAATCTCCGTGCTTCGCCCACGCCGGACCTGACAGATATCCTGCATTTGTTGCGCGAAACGTCTGGGAGCGGTTCGCCTTCGGTAGCTTACAAGGAAAGGTTTATGGTGACTATAGGTACCAAAATCCGCAGCATAGAAACCAGCGATACCGCCTACTTTTTCTTTGCTGACAAGTCCACCTGGCTCACCACCGCCGAAGGACTCAACGTCTCCATCGAGTACAGCCTCGACAAACTGGGTGACCTACTCGATCCGAAGCGGTTTTTCCGAGTCAATCGGGCCTTTTTGGTAGCACTGGATTCTATCCAGACGATTCACGCCTACTCGGGCGGCAAGCTCAAACTCGACCTCCGGCCCCCGCCGCGGCTCGAAGTGTTCGTTAGCGGCGACCGCATTACGCCCTTTAAGGAATGGCTGGGGAAGTAGGGCTGTATATTTTTCCAGATTTGCACCAGAATCGGTCCGTATTATTGAGCTATTAATTCACCTTAAAAGAACTCAAATATGAAACGCATGATTCTTGTGGCCCTAATGGCCGCAACCGTCCCCTTCGGGGCCCGCGCCCAGAAAGTAAAAGCCGACAAAGTACCCGCCGCCGTCAAGACAGCCTTCGCCAAAGCCTACCCCACTGCCAGCGATGTGGAATGGGAAAAAGAAAAAAACGGCGATTTTGAAGTAGAGTTTGAACAAGGGAAAGTGGAACTGTCGGTAGTATATAACCCGCTGGGCGTGGAGCAGGAAGTAGAGCAAGAGATCAAAATTTCGGAACTGCCCGCCGCGGTGCAAGCCGCCCTGAAAGGCAAAAAGATCAAGGAAGCCGCCATCATCAAGAAAGGCGGCCAGACTTACTACGAAGCCGAAGTCGGCGGCAAAGACCTTATTTTCGACGCCAGCGGCAAGCCCGTTAAAATGGAGTAAAAAATCCCGTCCCAAACTCGGATTCTTATGGAAAAGTGGATTGTTTACGCCTTGATTTCGATGTTCTTTGCGGGCCTGACGTCGGTGGTCGCCAAGTTTGGCATGAAAGACATGAGCAGCGACTCGGCGCTGGTCGTGCGCACGGCAGTAGTGTTTGCTTTTGTGACGGTGAATGCATTTTTGTTCAAAAACGCTTTCACAGAGATTCGCAAAGCCGCCCCGCGCGACCTGTGGCTGCTGGCCTTTTCAGGCCTGTGTACCACGGTTTCGTGGGTGTTTTATTACCGCGCGATGAAAGAAGGCCCGGTATCGTACGTGGCCTCCATCGACAAAGCCAGCATCGTCGTTACGCTCGTGCTTTCTTTTCTCATTCTGCGCGAACCCGTTACTACAAAAGTGCTGATCGGGGCCGCCCTCATCTTTGCCGGGATGTTGGTACTTGTATGGAAATAATGAAGACAACGGCACCATGAAAATTCTCCTGGTTGAAGATGAAAAACTCCTCGCCTCCGCTATTCTGGACTTCCTGCGTGCGGAGGGGCACGTGTGTGAGTGGGCGACGGATGCGCTGGATGCCGACGAGAAAATTGGCGTTTACGAGTACGATTGCGCCTTGGTGGACATTATGCTTCCCGACGGCTCGGGGCTTGATTTGGTCAAGAAATTGAAGGAGACGCGTTCGCGGGCGGGCATTATCATCATCTCGGCCAAAAATTCGCTCGATGACAAAGTTCGGGGCCTTGATCTGGGGGCCGACGACTACCTGACCAAACCCTTTCACCTATCTGAACTCAACGCCCGACTCAATTCGGTGCGGCGGCGACGGCAGTTCGACGGCAATCCCGAGATTGTCTTTGGCCCGATCAAAGTACTGCCCGACGCTAAGGAAGTGCGCGTGAACGGCCAAACCGTCTCGCTGACGCGAAAAGAGTACGACTTGCTGGTGTACTTGCTGGCTAACCCAGGCCGTGTCCTGACCAAGGGGGCCATTTCGGAACACCTTTACGGTGACGGCATCGACCAGGTGGATCGTTACGATTTCCTGTATTCCCAGATGAAAAACTTGCGCAAGAAACTCACCGAACAGGGCTGTCCCGACTACATCCAAACCATCTATGGCGTAGGCTACAAAATGACCACATGAAGCTGATTCAAAAAGCCACCCGCTCATTTTTAATAGCCTGTCTGCTAGTGGCGAGCCTGGGCGGCGTGTTTTGCTTTTTTTTATTAAAAAAAATATTTAGCGAAGAGGCCACCGAACAACTTTATGCCCAAAAGAAAAAACTCGCCGCCCATCTTAAAGAAACCCGGCAAATGCCAGAAAACTGGTATGCTCTTACCGACAGCCTGGCCGTAATACGGGTGGTTGAACCAGCAAGTGAAACGCTGACCGACACTGTGCTGGCCAACCCGCTCGAACCCGGTGAAATGCTCGACTACCGAATCCTGTCGTTTGGCGTTTCGGTGCTGCCATTGGATGACTCGACGAGTGAAATTCAGCACTACAAAGTCACGATTCAAAATCCAATCTACGAGACGGAAGATCTGAGTCAGGCCGTTTTCATGATTTTTGCCGGGCTGATTGTCGCGCTGGTGTTGGCTTTACTTTTGGTCAACTACTTGCTGTCCAACCGATTGTGGCAGCCTTTTTACCAAACCCTCGCTACGCTCGATACCTTCAAGATTAACGAAACGCAACCTCTGACTTTTACCCCTACTACTACTGGCGAGTTCCTAACCTTACAAGCCAACCTGGATCAGCTCACCCGGCTAGTCCGGCAAGAATACGCCAGTCTGAAAACCTTCACCGAAAATGCCTCGCACGAGTTGCAGACGCCGTTGGCGGTCATCAATTCCAACTTGGAACAACTGCTGCAAGCTCCCAACCTCACCCATTCCCAATTGGAACAAATCAGCGGCTTACTGGACACGACCGGGCGACTTGCCCGCCTGAACCAGACGCTGCTGCTACTGACCAAAATCGAGAACCGTCAGTTTGCAAGGCAAGAGCGGCTGGATTTCAGCAAGTTGCTACGCGAAAAACTCACGCTTTGGGAAGGGCTTATCCAACACAAGGGCATCAAGGTAAATCAACATATCGAAGTCGGCGTGGAAGTACTACTCAACCCGTACTTGGCCGACGTGTTGCTGAACAACTTGCTCACGAATGCCATCAAACACAATGTGACGGAAGGTGAGATCGGCGTGACGCTTAGCCCGCAAAAACTCATCATCCGCAACACGGGTAGTCCGCCTACCGTCCCGATCGAACAACTCTGGGCGCGTTTTCGGAAGGAGAGCAACCATCCAGATTCGCTGGGCCTGGGCTTGGCTCTGGTCGCCAAAATCTGTGAAACCAGCGGCTTTCAAGTCAGCTATAACTTTAAGGCAGGATGGCACGCAGTTGTTGTAGGAATGAATTGAACTGTACCAAAAACTTCCCGGACGAAAACGAAAAAACTGGCTTGCCGATCACCTTGCCGCCACCTCCGTTTCGGCCTTTGGTTTAAATTTCTCCCGAATCGAATTTTCAATCGGGTCGACAGACATCAGGTAGGTATAGATTGCCCCCAAGTCTTCCGGTTTCATCCCGCCGTACATTGTCCAGGGCATGATGGTTTGCATTTCGTTCGGACCTACTTTTTGCGGTACGTAACCGCTGTCGGCATAGGCGCGGAAGCGGGCTACGAAATCTATCTTCGTCCAGTTGCCGATACCCGTTGCCTTGTGTGGGGTGATGTTGGCAGAGTAGACTGTCCCCGTCGGCAATTCAAAAGACCTGCCGCCCGAAAACATTTTTTCGGCCACTATTTGTCCTTGTTCAGCCGGTGTGTGGCATTCTGCGCATCCAGCCATATTGGTAAGGTACTTTCCCTTAGCCAATTTATTGTTCGGGTCGGGCAAGGGCATGGGTTCGGCCTTTTTAGGGATGGTATTCAGGATAAAGTTCATCGGGAAATCAGGT
>NZ_JBGSXF010000418.1:0-6357 GCF_041751555.1 Persicitalea sp.
CCCGAACCCGACCCAGCCTTCGACAATACGTTGAGCCGCGTCCGCTACGATTACAACAGGCTGTTGGTGCGTCTCTTTATGAAAAATTTTGTCGAGCCATTCCAGCAATTCTCCACCGAAAACGGGGTGAAAGGCCGATACCAGTCTTACGGCACGCCCCTGCTGATGGGGATGATGGAGGGCAACCTTATTCCCGACATTCCGGAAGGAAACAACTGGATTTATTCGGTCGATATGGAAACCGATGAATGGAGCTGGAATCAAGCGCACGGCTACCTTATCTGGAATTTGTATGCAGCTGTCGGGGGCCATTTGAAAGGCAGAAAAATTATCAGCTGCGAAGCTATGACCAACACAAAGGGCGTGTTCAAAACCTCACTGGAGGAGATTAAGCGGCACGACGACATGAACTTTATCACGGGCATCAACCACACCATTCTGCACGGCTACAACTACTCGCCCCCGGCAGCAGGTTTTCCGGGCTGGATTCGGTACGGAGCCTATTTCAGCGAGCAAAACACCTGGTGGCCTTACCTGAACCACTGGGCCGATTACAACGCCCGGCTGTCGTCCGTGTTTCAGCAATCCAGCCCGGTAAAAAAACTGGCCCTACTTGGTCCTATCCCCGACATCTGGTCGCAGAAAGGGTTGATTCGGGTGCCGGTTCACAGCGAGCCGGCGTATTTCCATCACCTGTGGGAATCAATTAGTCAGGCGGGTAGTTCCTGCGATTATATCGACGAAACCATCATCCGGGAGGGCGACGTATCGAGTGGAACGCTCAAATATGGCCCAATGACCTACGAAGCCATCGTACTGGGCAGTGTGCAGTCCCTTGATCCAGCCACCGCTACTGCTCTGCTGAGATTTGTGCAACAGGGTGGTAAGCTAGTCGTGATTGACGAACTACCGCACCGCTCACTCTCCCAGCAAAACGCTCTTGACAATGACCGGACTGTGATCGGTGCGTTTGCCGAAATACAGAATAAATACGCCTCGCAACTTATTCAGGTAAAAAGCCCGTCGGCCAACCAAGATTTGCTAATCTGGACCACCAAACTCCTGGCCGACGCAGCCCTGACACCCGACGTGCAACTAGTCAAACCCGACAAAAACGTGTTTCAGATTCGGCAAGTGGCCGGTGAGCGCGACATTTATTTTTTTGTCAATTCCAACAGTCGGAAAGCCGTCACCCTCCAGGCCAACTTTCCGATGAACGGTAAGACCCCCTGGTTATGGAATCCCGAAACCGGGACGCGTCATGTGCTGGCCGCTTCCGCAAGTGCTTTGCCTATCACCTTGGCCCCGCTGAAATCAAAACTCATTGTATTTGAACCCACCCGAACCGACACGCCGAAACCCCTGGCCGGGCACCATGAACCGGGCAGATCAGTAGGCAGCATTGATGGCCCCTGGCAGGTACAGTTTACCCACGCCAATGGTACCGTTTTCAGCCGATCGTTTGATAAGCTGTCCTCGTTTGGCATCTCTACAGACCGACAACTAAGCACCTTTGCTGGTACGGCCACCTACACCACGGCGTTCACCGCCACCGGAACAGAATGCTGGCTGGAACTGCCGAACACTTACAAGGGTGTGTCGGAAGTGTATGTAAATGGAAAAAAAATGGGGCTCAACTGGTACGGGCGCCCTTTATTTTTAGTGTCAGGTGCATTGAGAAAAGGTAGAAATACGCTGGAAATCAAATACACGACCGTGCTGAGTAATTACGCCCGCAGCCTGACTGAAAATGCTACCGCTGCCCGCTGGACGCAGGGCTTCGAGGCGATTCCGTTGGGTCTAGACGGGAAGATTACGCTGTACGCAACAGAATGAAGGATATAAAAATTGACATTGACTCATTAGATAAATCGGCTTCCTATTTCCCATAAGTTGACATGAAAAAAATTAAAAACTCCCTCTTGCTCCTGACCGTTCTGGTTGGTTTGTCTATGCTGGCGGCCTTCATAAATGTGCAGGATCAAACAAAAGAGAAACGCAAACCAAACATACTGTTTATTGCGGTTGACGACCTGCGGCCCGAGCTGGGCAGCTATGGTAATAAAATCATTTCATCCCCCAACATCGACAAACTGGCCGGTCAGGGTGTGTTATTTTCGCGGGCTTACTGCAACGTACCCGTGTGCGGGGCTTCACGGTCCAGTCTGCTGACCGGCACGCGGCCCACTGACTACCGATTCCTCCATTTCTTCTCACGGGCCGATAAGGATAACCCGACGGCCACCGTTTTGCCCGCGCATTTCAGGAGCAACGGCTACCATACAGTCTCGCTCAGCAAGGTTTTCCACTTTTCCGACGATAGCCGCGAGGCTTGGGACGAGCTCTGGTTGCCAACCTCGACGAATGGATCTCCCCGTAACTACCAGAATCCCGAAAACATCGCCATCGACACCAAGGCTTCGGCTGGCCCCCCTTACGAGATGGCCGACGTTCCCGACAGCGCTTATCCTGATGGAAGAACTGCTTTGAAAGCGTGCGATTATCTGCAAGGATTCAGCCAATCGGAGCAGCCGTTTTTCTTGGCAGTGGGCTTCCATAAACCCCATTTACCCTTCAATGCTCCCAAAAAATATTGGGATTTGTATGACCCCAAAGCCATTGGCCTGGCCACGAATATGTATCGTCCTAAAGACGCGCCCGATGAGGCTTTCCACCCCTGGAAAGAGCTTAGAAGCTACGCCACCGTCCCGCAGGAAGGCAACCTATCCGATGATATGGCCCTGAAACTCCGCCACGCCTACTATGCCTCGGTGAGCTACATCGATGCACAAGTGGGTTTACTGCTGGCGGAACTGAAAAAATCGGGTCTCGACGACAACACCATTGTAGTACTCTGGGGCGACCACGGCTGGAACTTGGGCGAAAACGCCTTATGGGGCAAACACTGCAACTTCAACAATTCAATGAATGCCCCCCTAATTATAGCGGCTCCCGGTATGTCCAAAGGGAAAGTCAACCAGAGCATTACCGAGTTTATCGACATATACCCTACACTCTGCGAGCTGGCCGGACTGGCACCACCCAGCCACCTGGACGGGCAGTCGCTGGTGAAGCGCTTGAAAAAGCCAGGCAAAACGGAAGACGATTATGCCGTTGTCAAGTTCGCCAACGGGGTTACCTACATTGAAAAGAACCTGTTCTACAGCGAGTGGTACGACAAAAAAGATAATATTATTTCAGACATGCTCTATGATCACGCGACCGATCCAGAAGAGAACGTGAACATTTCGCTACGTCCTGAAAACCGTGCGCTGGTACAGGAGCTCAGGAAAAAACTCAAAGATAAAAGGGGCAGCGAATTCTTCCGAACAGACTAGTTCGACAGTATGATCATAGACGCCGCCCGTCCACAGAAACCGTAGTTGTTTGCCTGATGACTACGGTTTTGCCTAAAATCCTGGCGGTTCAAAACGGGCGTTCGTAAAATCGACCAAGGCATTAATCAAACGGGTGCCGAGTGCACTTGTCAGGCCTGTACTCCAAGCCATAAGACAGATACCACTACCACTCTCAACAAAGTCAAATGACCTATTCAATTATGAAAAAGCGCTTTCATCCATACCATTGGTTGATCGTATTAATCGGAACGGTTGGGTTCGCCCAGCAGCCACAAATGTCGGGAAACAACTATTTGCCGGGGCAGGTAATCCATGATCCAAATAACCCGACAAAGATGGTTTACAACCGGGATCTGAATAAGGACGGACAACTTGACCCCTTCTTTTTATGTGGCCCCGGCGATCCGGAAGGCTTTCTGTACCGGGGCAAACGCAACCCCAATGGAACCCGGTCAGGCGATCAGGTGCAGTTGGTAAAGAAAATGGTTCAGTATGGTGGCAACAGTGCTTACGTCGTGGCAGTACGGACTAACGGTGGCGATGCCACAAAAAGTCATGAAAAGGATCCAACCACCTATCCCGACGTACTACACAACCCCTGGATCGATCAAGACAATCATAAAGGACTGAATCAGGACATTCTGGATCAGTGGGAAATGTGGTTCGCCAAAATGGACAATAGCGGCATCCTCATCTATTTCTTCATTTATGACGATGGCATCCGGATCGGCCCAAAACTGGGCTGGCCGCTTGATGATCAAGGGAATCTGCATTCGGGTGAAAAAGCTTTTGTTCAGGGATTGGTCAAACGCTTCAAACACCATAAACGCCTGATTTGGTGCATAATGGAGGAGGATCAGGAAATTGGAAAAGATTGGCAAGCCCACGTGTCGAAGATTGCCGAAGCCATTCATGAGGCCGATGACCATAACCATATCATCGCTACCCATCAGCACGGAGGCAATATTTTTTACCATAAGGGTGACCCATACATCAGCCAGTTTGCCCTGCAGACGGACAAAAAAGTGGTGATTGAGAAAGAGCCGTACCGGAAATGGATGCGGGAAGCTTATGCAAACACGGACGGAATGTATAGCGTAGTGATGTCGGAAGATTATGTACACGGCCAATTCTCAATCCCCAATAACAGCCGGGAAGAATGTCGGCAGCGCAATTGGATTGCGGCTATGGCCAGTACCTATGTCATGGTGCTGGGCATGGATATTGCCAATACGCCACGTGAATGGCTCAACGATTGCAAAATCATCCAGACTTTCTTCGAGCGTACGAACTTTAACCAGATGATACCGAACGATTCGCTGGCTACCCACGAAACCGAGTCCGTATTGGTCAATCCTGGCTATGACTATATTCTGTACGGCGCCAACGCAACCCGTACGCTAGGTATTAATCATTTAGAAAAGGGGCGCTATACGCTACGCTGGTTGGACTGCATCAGCGGAAAAATAAATGAACAGAAACACATTCTGCTAAAAGACGGAGCCAACGACTGGGCTAAACCATCTGGTTTCGGTAAGGAGGTCGCTTTGTATTTAGAGCGGGAAGATAAACGACCAGTAGCGGGCGCCTCTGTTGTTGCGAAACGGAGTAGTTCGGTTCAAAAGGCAGCGCAGAAGACGGTTCCCGAGGTAGAAAGCGTGAGTATAAAAGTCGCTCCCGACCGCGAAGTATCAATCCAACTTGCCTACAGCGATCCTGACGGTGGGCCGGGGCCATACACTTTTACAATTGTCTCCAAACCTAAGCATGGCGTATTGACTGGCGTGGGTAACGACCGGGTTTATAAACCTAACAAAGGCTTCAAAGGGGTTGATCAGTTTTCCTGGAAAGTGAACGATGGCTCCACCGACTCGAATAAAGCCGTTATAACGATAAATGTTGAATAGAGTGCTAGGCATTAAGCTGCTTAATCGCGATGGGCAATCAATTCCATTATCAAAAGCGATAATCCTACAACAATAATCATGTCAAGATCCCTTTCCATTATTCTCATTTTTCTAGCGCTAGTCTCATTTGATGCGCAGGCGCAATCCACAAAGAAGAAGCCGAATATCATATTTATCATGGCGGATGATCTTGGGTATAAGGATTTGAGCTGCTACGGCAATCCGTTCAATAGTACACCCAATTTGGATGCGTTGGCAGAGCAGGGTATGAAGTTCTCGCAGTCCTATGTGGCGTCTCCAATTTGTTCAGCGTCACGAGCCGCCCTCTTGACGGGTAAGCACCCGGCCCGCCTCCATCTCACAAATTACATTACTGGTTTGCGAACGGATCCCCTATCACCAGTTTTACCCGCAGTATTCAAACATTATTTGCCTTCGCAAGAAGTAACCCTCGCTCAAATGATCACCGAATCTGGCTACAGTTCGGGGATGGTGGGAAAGTGGCACCTGGGTAGGGGCGATTCTATTTCGCCAGTAAAGCGGGGTTTTGATTATGAGAGTGTGATCGGGAAAAACGGGCTCGATTACTACAATTATTCAATAACCAGTCAAGGGCAGACCGTCTTTGAAGACAATGGCAAAAACTACCTCACCGACAAGCTCACGGATTACGGCCTTGAATTTATTGAGGAGAATAAAAGCAAGCCCTTTTTTCTCTACCTAACTTATTCCGCACCACACATACTAATTATACCAAAGGGCGAGAAGTTGAAGAAATACTTGATGAAGTATACCAGATTTGACGGGAAATACAACCCTTATTACGCGGCAATGCTGGAAAGTCTGGACGACGGAGTAGGGAGAATTATTGATAAAATCAAAGCGCTGAACCTGGATGAAAACACCATTATTGTTTTTACCTCCGATAACGGCGGATTAGGTATGAGCGAACTGGGCCCAACGCCCACAAGTATGGACCCGCTGAGAGCATGGAAAGGATTTGTTTACGAAGGAGGGGTTCGGGTACCCACGATTGTTAGGTGGCCCGGGCATGTCCCCGCTGGCACTGTAAACGATAACTATTTCACCAA